>JAQVCG010000110.1 GCA_028689875.1 Candidatus Rifleibacteriota bacterium
TAAGGAGAAAAACACATGAACGCAAACTTTGCAACTTTTTACAACGAGCTTTTGCAACTTGCACAGAAACACGCCGATAACGGCACGTCATTACAAGAGATTTATGGTGCTTGCGCTGCTGCACAAAATTATATTGATGCGTTATTACAAACGCACTATAAAAAACAATTGAGCAATTCCGGAAAAGCTAAGAGTCAAATGAAAATAGATGAAACCGCTGGCAGTGTGCCCCTTGTAGAAACGACGGAGGACAACTAATCGCGAATCGAGAATAGCAAAAAGCCAGGGCATAACAACCCCGGCCTTCGTTTTGTCTGATTAACGATAAGCCGCAAGCCCAACGATAATCAGCCCAAACAATATATCTTTCGCCTTATTTCTGCGCCTTAACCGCTTCAATGATGTTTTGGCACTCTGCAATGATTTGGATTGCTCTGTCAGCGTCATTTCCTGCTTTTTCAATGTCAGCATAAACGTGTTCGATTCGTTCTCTGCTTTTACCAATCGAGCTTCCGACTGCTTTAATTCCTGCGCTGTGGCTTGCAATTCCCGATTGTAACTGTCTAGTTTCGCTCGCAAGCTGACTATTAAGCTGTTCAAGGTTGTTAAGTTCTCGCTCAATTTCTCCACCTGCGCCACGGTAATAGTATATGATTCCCGCGCAAATGCAGGCGACAAGCACAAACAAAGCGATAATGCCAAGAAAATTAGAGCTATTCGTGCAGATTTTGACTTCACGCACCTTTAACCTCTGCGTCAGTTGCGACGATTGCCGAAGCCGCGCCCGCGTATGAACGCACATTCAGCCACTTGTCTACCACACGCATGCTTGAACTTGAAGCAGCTGAAAGTATTGCAAACAGTTCGTAATTGAACTTTTCAGGGTTGTTTATACAAGTCCACACCGAAATGAACACAAAAAGACCGTAGCCGGCGAATGACAGCAGTTTTGTGCTACTGAGAATCCCGTCGTTGCCAAGAAACATACCCAAAATTGATTTAAAAAACGCTCGCATAATATTAAAACTCCTTATAGATTAAATTTGCGGTAACAATGACCGCAAGCGTGCAACCCATCGCCTAAGTCGAATAGCTCTGCATTTTCTATCTTGCAGCTTTCATTCCCGCAATACCACCCGCCATTATTGCCCTTGAAAGGCTTCGAGTCGCTGCGTTTTTCGTTAAAAAATTCTGATGTTAGCGGTTCTTCGTCATATATTTTTTGTAATTTATCATCTTTTCGCTGCTCCTTTTTTTTACGGCTCAAGTGCAAGCCTCCCCACAGTATGATTTTAAAGTTATTCTATCATTTTACGCCGATTATTTCAAGCTGAAAGCCTTCAGGGGCAAGATTGAGTAGCGCGTCCATTTTTGCTCTACTAGCAGAAATATCAAGTATTCCGTCTCTGTTAATGTCCACGAAAGAATAGCCGACCAAAATACATCCGGTAGAGTCTGACGTGCCCGTTTTTGGATTTTTGCTACCGATATAGTTGCCGACGTGAAACAACACCCACTCACGTGGGCTTGTGCCTTCGATTATAAAATGATTGCCGTATTTTGCAGACCAGCGCGGCTTTACCGTGTATGTTCCGGCAGGTATGCAGCTTTTGCCGATTGCATTATTCAGCCACGGCGGTTCTAGCGTTACAAAATCGAGTAGTTTTTTATCGCCGTCGAAAAGTATGGCGCGGCCTTGAGTCTGCTTGCCATCGTCTTTGAATCGCTTAATCAAGAGTTTTTTCATATAAATAGCCTTTCTTACATCTAACTTAATTATAGCACACTTTGTCAGTATCACCAAAAAAGACCGGCTACATTTCTGCAACCGGCCAATGATGGGGATATAGAGAACTAATCAGAGGTATCAATAATAGCGTTT
This sequence comes from Candidatus Rifleibacteriota bacterium, assembly GCA_028689875.1. Classification (GTDB taxonomy): domain Bacteria; phylum Muiribacteriota; class Ozemobacteria; order Ozemobacterales; family Ozemobacteraceae; genus MWDD01. The sequence continues at coordinate 1,883 of JAQVCG010000110.1, forward strand.
TGCAGTTTCCAAGTTTTTATCATTCTGATTTTACACCGAAAAATGCCTTGATTTTTTCCCACCAAATGCGGGTTACATTGGCTTTATATGGCCCAAAGGCGCAATTCGGCCAACCCGCAAGAAAATATCCTTTCAACATTGATTCGGTGATAAGTCGTGGTGCTTCAGAATCACCCCAAAACACCTCAAAGCCGCCGTGGTCGGGCCGTTTTGCGCCCAATACTACCCAGTGTTGTTTCATTATCGGTGATTTAGGGTTATGTAACAATACGATTGTCTTATACGGAGTATAATCGCCTTTTAAAAGCTGAGTTAATGTTTTATTGATTTTCCAATACCCTGCATCAACAAGGGCGCGGTAAAGGTTCCAAGGGTTGCCAAGAATGGGATTCTCTAAGCCCTTTGGCAATCGCCGCCAGTCTAGCAGTTTTTTAGCTTCATCATAACTTATTTGTAAAGCGGTAGCAATCGCGGCAACTTCACAATCTGTTTGATGTTGCATTGTTATAATCTTTAATTCGTTCATGCGTATTTCCATTTCATAGTTATATTCGTATTATTCATTCTCATTACGGTATAATTTGCTCTCTTAACGCACTTATCTCATCTCTAGCCGCTTGTCTTGCCGTTTTAATGTCATTAGGTATTTCAATCCCCGTTTCTGCGTATCGCACAGCATACCAATCGGTTGAGTTCAAATAATATTCTAGTTCACTTATTCTCCGCTCGTTAAGCTCATTTGTGGTCGGCTCAGCGTTTCTAACGATTTGAAATCGTCTGATTGTTTTCGCCGTAGTATTGCCCTCTTCGTCTTGTTCATCGCGTGTAATAGGGTCTATTTCAGCTATATGAAAGCGATTTTCTGTCATCTGCGAGTTGTTGCAGAATTTAGCCGCTTCTTGCGGGTATTCTTGTTCAAATATTTGGTTTTCGTAAAAGTTTTGTTGTGTCATTTTATTATCCAGTTAAATGCCAATGGCAATATACATCACGCCTGCTGTGACGTTGCTATTGCAAGTGAATGATGTAGTTGTTCTACTACCAACACGCGCGAAATATGTAGTTACCGTGCTTGTTGTTAAAAGCGTTAGTGCAATCTGAGGAGCTTGCGTGAATATGCCAGGCGGCAATGTTACAACTTGATTAGGCGTAGCGTTCGACACGAAATTTGCCCAAGCAATGACTATCCCGTTAAAGCTAAGATGGCCGATAGCCGCTCTATTTTGTCTAGTTGTATATCCATTTAATATCATAGCGCCCTCATGAGTTATCGCAAGCCGCTCTGTCATTGGAATTTCATTGCCTACCGGCGCGTTTACAGAGCCTTCCGCAAATACACGAAAGCCGATGTCATCTAATATTAACGCTGCCCTTTTAAGGCTGCTTCCGTAAGAGGAAACAAAGGTAGATGAAGATGTCGGGTGTGGCTTAACTCCATATCCAATCATAGGGGCACCAAAATACGCTCGTAACCCGAAAGTCGCAGTTTCGCCAAAAGGTTTTGTATCAATACTGCCAGATACAAGTTGACCGCTTGGGTCGATTTGCCATTGTCCGATTTTGCCGCTGTCCGCTTCTATATGCCCTTTAATGCCTGCGCCAGTCGGATTAGAGTAGAAGTTCTCTGTTGTGATTGTGGCGTTGTCTAAGTCATAGCTTGAGCCTGATTGCGCAAACGATTCACCAACAGCTGGAGCAGCATAATTTCCGGATTTGACCTGACCGGTAGTGACCACGCCGCCCTTGATTTGAGTGTAATTTGTTCCCGCAACCGCCCAATTGTCTACTGCTGTTTTTGCAGAATCAGCCACTTGCTTAGATTCAGTAGCAATCGCATTCAATAAATCAGTTCTTGCGTCATAGTAGTCTTTAAACTTGGCTCTAAATGTGGTTCCGACGATATCTGAGGTGGTTGTTAAGTCGCTCAAAAGAGGCGTTATATAAGTTGAGAGAGCGCTGTAAGCAGTTCCATACGCCGTCTTAGAGACTCCGAAAGAATCGGCTTGCGTATCGTTTTTAGGCTTTTCAGATACGATAATATCCCACTCTTTTTTAGTCAACTGCTTTTCATCAGGTGTTAGCTTATCATCATTAGTCATATTCGATATAGCAGTATTTGCAGTAATCGCATTATTTAATGCCGTATTCGCGTCTGATTGTGCGGTTGTCGCCGTGCTTGCTGTATCTATAAAGTCTGAATCTAACACCAATATATCATTGAACACACCGCTGTTAATCTGCGCTTTGTTTGTAATCACAGCTTCCGACTGAATCAAGTTTTGAGCTTTAATGACGTTTGCACCGATTAAATCAGCCGTTAGTTGTCCGAATGCTACATCATCAGGGAACATGTAAAGAGTTTTGATTTCAGATGGGGAAAGTGCGCGGTTGTAGACCCTCGGATCAAAGCAATCAAATTCTGGGGTTGATGAGAATCCGCCGATAAATACGCTTAAGCCATCTGTTTGCGGATTAAAATTAAGGGTCTTAGAGTTGACAAGGATACCATCAATATATAGCTTTAATGCCACATTGCCTTCTATAACGCCAACCACATGATAAAATTGGTTTGGCGTTGGCAAGATTCCGGCAAGATTACTGTATGTCACTCCGTTGGCCGCACACACCCTTATTATTCCGCTTCCGGATGTCCACAAACCTGTAATGTGTTTATCATCACCGTCATTATATACAATATTTTGAGCTAAAATTTGCCCCCACGCATTAGTTTCGTTTGTCTTTTTTATCCAACATGAAAAAGTTCTGTCTGTGGCGGTTAGCTCTGCACCAGAACATTGAATACGTCGAGTTCCAGATTGTCGAAACGCTTTTCCCATCTCTGAATCAACTACTTCAACACCACCGTATGCTCGCCCGTGATTACCGTTGCCAGAAACATCTTTTACACCATCAACCTCTGCAATGCTTGCGGTAGTGCAGTTTTTAGCCGACAGACTCAAAATGGCACCGGTCGGCATTTTTATAGCATCTGCCGATAAATCAGCATCTTCAATCTGAACAGAAAACGCAGCATTTGACCACGCGCCGTATGACGAAGGATTCAAGTTTCTGTTGAATGCTCTGGCTCTATAAACGT
>JAQVCG010000111.1 GCA_028689875.1 Candidatus Rifleibacteriota bacterium
GCCTTCAATAAGCCTTTTACGCTATATATTCTCGTAACTTCAAGGGCTTCTGTGAATTCCAAAGGAGGCATAATAGTTGGCAGAGCTTTTGCCAGCAATGTTTTGCCTGAGCCGGGAGGCCCTGAAAGTATTATATTATGACCGCCCGCAGCAGCTATTTCTATTGCACGTCGTGCTGCGCTTTGACCTTTAATTGTGCACATATCTACGAGGTTTTTTTCGTTATGGCATTCCGTAATAATTTCAGGCAAAGGTTTGTCCGGAACAATTGGTTTAATGCCGCTAAAGGCTTCTATTAGATCTGAAATATTCTCAAATGATACTACTTCGAGTCCTGGTACAACAAGAGCTTCTTTTGAATTGGCTTTTGGCAAAACCAGCCCTTTATATCCCAATTGAAGCGCCATAAGTGCAATGGGTAAAATCGCTTTTGTATGCTTAATTTCGCCATTTAAGCCTAATTCTCCAACAAACAAATAACCCGCTATCAGATCTGCTGAAATTTGTTCGTCGGCCGCCAATAAAGCTGTAATAATAGGAAGATCAAAACCGGAACCTTCTTTGCGTAAATCGGCAGGTGCCAAATTTACAACTATATGCCCTTTAATTGGTTTGCAACCGGAATTGTTTAGAACCATTCTGATTCTTTGTCTTGATTCTGAAACAGAAGTGTCAGGAAGCCCGACTAAGTCAAAACTTGGCAAACCAAATGTTTTATCGGCTTCAACAGTAACAGGTAATGCTTCATATCCTGAAATGGATGCCGTAAATACTTTTGCAAACATAAATGCTCCGGTTCTGATTTAAGTTATTTGCCCGCAGCCAAAGCTATTTTTATAGAATTAAGTCTTACTTCTATGGTATCTGACCTTGAAAGCATTATAACAGGAACTTTTGCTCCGATAATCATGCCGCCGGTGGGTGTGTTACCATAGTAAAGAATAGATTTGCCGAGAATATTGCCTGTATCAATGTCAGGAGCCAATAAAACGTCGGCCTTGCCTACTACCTCGTTATAAATACCTTTATGGTGAGCGGATTCTTCTGATATTGCATTATCAAGAGCTAAGGGCCCTTCAACAATACATTTTTTGCCAAATTGTCCTCGTTCACCCATTTTTGATAATATTGCAGCGTCAAGTGTACTTGGAATCTTTGGATTAACCTTTTCAACTGATGATAAAGCGGCTACTCTTACCACATCGAGCCCAAGCTTATGTGCAAGAGCTACGGTATTGTTGACTATCTCTATTTTTTCTTCAAGAGTAGGGTGGGGAATCATGCCGCCATCAGTCAAGAATTTTAGTCCGTTGTCCCATTCATAAACCAAAACATGGCAAAGTACACTTGATTTTTTTATGCCTGTTTCGCTATTTAAAACAGCTTTAAGCAAAATAGGAGTCGATATGTTGCCTTTCATAACAGCTGACGCACGCCCATTTCTGACTAACTCAACGCATTTGAAAGCAGCCTTTTCAGGAGTGTCAGCGTGAATTATTTCTGGGTTATACCCTGGGGCATATTTTTCTATGTAGCTATGTATAATATTGGCATTACCAACTAGTATGCACTCTACAAAGCCTTTATTTGAAGCTTCATAAGCTGCAATAATGCTGTCTTCTTCCTCGGGCATACAAACTGCCATCGGAATTCTTTGTGTTCCGAGTAATTTGTCGATATCGGCAAAATTCATATTAACTCCTTAAGGTCTTATATGTATTCTTTTATGATTTCACTGCATTTTAGTGCTTTAACAGCGTGAATAGCTAAAGCTTTCATTTCGTTTTGCCCAGGTCTTACTTTTATTGGCGCAATAAAACTGACTCTTTCTTTAATGTAATCCATTACAATTTTGTTGTGAGCAACTCCACCGGTTAATATTATTTTATCTACTTCGCCCTTTAAAACAGCCGCCATTGCCCCTATTTCTTTTGCTATTTGGTAAGCCATAGCTTCTAAACAAAGTTTAGCGTGCTTGTCTCCTGCTTCAATCATTTTGGTAATTTCACGGCAGTCCGCTGTTCCAACATGACCTACAAGCCCGCCTCTACCGATAAGTTTTTTTCTTAGGGTTGGGTAATCATATTGACCGCTGAAGCACATTTTTAGCAACCCTTGTAATGGTACAGTTCCACATCTTTCGGGTGACATTGGGCCTGCGTCATTCGCATTATTTGCGTCAATAAGTCTACCTTTTTTCAGGGGGCATATAGAAAAACCGCCACCTAAATGAGCAACTATGTAATTGACTTCGTTGAGTTTTTTACCTTCTTCAAGAGCAACTTCTTCAGCAACAGCTTTAATATTAAGTGCGTGAACCAAAGAAATTCTGGGCAGTTCGGGACATCCGCTAATCCTAGCTACATCCTCAAATTCATCAACAGAGATCGGGTCAGCAATATATGCCGGTATATTATTCTTTTGAGCAATTTTATATGCTATTAAACCGCCAAGTAAAGATGCATGGTCTGTTGCATGACCTGAAATCAGGTCTTTTAATAAAGCGTCTCCGACATGATAAACTCCGCTTTCCAGAGGTTTGATAGGGCCACCTCTTCCGATTGCGGCTTTAAGATCAGATTCTTTATAGCCCATATCTGTTATGGCTTTAGATACAGCTTCAAATCTATAATCAAGCTGCTCTAGGCTTGCTTTAAATTTGGCTAAATCAGACGCTGTATGAGTTAATTCTAACTCTTTTAGCATTTCTGTACCTTCGAAAATTGCAATCTTTGTGGTGGTTGAACCGGGGTTAATTACAAGAATAAGGGGGCTTTCAGTCATCATTGTCAATATCCTCACTTTTTAAAATTGTGTCCCATTTAATTTTTTGCAAGGCAAGTTTATCTGCCGGACAAAAATCATTTAATGGGGCTATTTCAGGGGTAAACCAAGAAGTTGTGGGGTTTTGTTCAAGCATTGTCAGATTGTGTTTTTTATTATTGCCTAATGAACAAAGAACAAAATGCAATCGCACTGATTTGTCAGGGTAAGTGTAATCTAACACCAAAAGCGTTTCAGAAGCTATTGCTTTTATTCCAAGTTCTTCATTTAATTCACGTTCTGCAGCTGATTCTACAGTTTCATTTTTTTCGAGTTTTCCTCCGGGGAATTCCCAGAGATTGTTTAGATAACCACCTTGGCGCTTTGCAGATAAAAATTTGCCTTCATTTACTATTATTGCAGCGGCAACATCAATTACGGTATTGTTCATATAATACTCAATAAACTTTCAAAAGCAGACCTTTGAGATATTTGCCTTCCGGGTGAGAAAGTGATATCGGGTGGTCGAAGTCATGGTATGACTCGTGTATTATTACAGCATGTCTACCTGAAGCTGCAATTCCATCTCGGACAGCGTCTATAAATTCTGAGCATGACACCTGACTAGTGCAAGATGCTGTGAAAAGGTAACCGCCCTTTTTTACAATTTTGGCACCCGCAAGATTTAATTTTTTGTATGCTCTTATTGCTTTTTCTGAATCTTTTCTGCTTTTAGCCATAGATGGCGGGTCAAGAATTACAATATCATAACTTAGAGGCTCACACTTATCTAAAAACTCATACATGTCTGCACATAAAATTTTATGTTTGTTTGAAGAATAACCATTTAACTCTAAGTTCTTTTGTGCTTCTTCTAGTGCCGGTCTGGCTATGTCAACAGTCAAAGTCGATTGGGCTTTTCCGGCTACCGCTGCAACAGTAAAAGCTCCTGTGTAACCGCATAAATTCAATACGCTTTTGTTTTCGCTAATGGTTCTAATTAAATGACGATTGCTTCTTTGATCAAGAAAGAATCCGGTTTTTTGCCCATTAACAAGGTCTGTTGAAAATTTTAGACCATTTTCAAAAAATTCTATCTTATCCGGCATCTTTTTACCGTAGATGAGTTCAGCATTACCGGTTTTAGAGAGTCTTATGTTGTCTCTCTTATATATCCATTTTATATCTGGTAAAAGTTTTTTTATTTCGTTTACAATATGCTTTACATACGGCTCAAGAGCGCGCGTATATATTTGCATTGATATGGCTTCTGAGTATTTGTCGGCAATTAAACCCGGTATCCCATCTCCTTCGCCGTTTATAAGCCTAAATGCAGTGGTTTTTGGGCCCGAAAAAAATTCAGTTCTAAGCTTTATTGCTTTTTTAATTATTTCGCTTAAAGCATTTTCTATGCTTTGATTAGGTGAAGCCGCAAGCAGTCTTACAAGAATCTTTGAATCAGGGTCGGCGATTCCAATGCCTAAGAGATTATTTTTATGAGAATACACCTCAACTTTATCACCGAAATTGATGTCTGATGGTATGTTCTGGAAGGCTTCTGTGTAAGCCCACGGGTGACCTTTTATTATCGAAAACTCTTTGTTTTTTTTAAGGGTTAGTTTGTGTGTTTTCATTTTTATTGCTTATTTAGATTTATGTAAAACCATCTTAAGCAATTGCATATAAAAATTCAACCTATTTCAATTTATTAGTCGCACATCTAATTTTTCTGCTTTGTTTTCTTCAATAAACTCTGTTAAATTTGATTTTATATGGCTGATAAGTGCTACTTCTCTCGCTTGTAGAAGGTTCAGCTCTTTTTCTAAGGCACTGTTTTTTTGTTGCAATTTCGCTAGCATACTTAAGGATTGGCGATATTTAATCATTAATTTTTCCATGTTGCTTTTTAAAAGAGTTGTTTCTTCGGTTAATGCAACAAAAGTGTCTGCAACAACTTCTTTGGCCTTTTTTACATCAGAATCATTTAACTTTATCATTAAGTTTTTCCTTGATAGAAATATAAGATACTATCGTCTTTCGAAAAAACATATTTAGTTAAAATGGTAAAAACTTTAAAAAAATAATAATTAATAAAAAAAACTGCCTGTAAAGGCAGTTTTTTGTCAATTT
>JAQVCG010000112.1 GCA_028689875.1 Candidatus Rifleibacteriota bacterium
TTCTCTGAGCCAAACTTTGACTTCAATCGCTGCATTTTCATCAGTTTCTTTTGCAAATTTTTCAAGCTCTTTATTCCAAGCCCCTCCAAGCAATTTTGTGATGTCGGTATCTTTTAGTTTGCCCGGTGTTAAGAGTATTTCTCTGAGTTTTTTATTGCTGGGGTTTGTCGTCAAAGCGCTGCTTATTGAATTCCGAATCTCTGGAATGCATCTATTTATGCCGGCTTCTGCTAAAAAATGTGCAATTTCACCATTAACAATAGCATTTATACCTGAATGCTGGTTACTGATAAATGAAAACATAGCAACAGCAAGCAACATCAAAATGCTGCCTATTGATATGGCTGCTACGAGCGCAACGCCTTTTTTTCTAGTAATTATTTGCATAAAAAAAATGGTTGCCCAAATAAGGGCAACCATATTCTAACACTATAATTATTAATTAATACAGCTTAAAAGGTTTAATTTTAAACAGGGTTTCAGGGGCAGTGTTGAAATCAGCGTCAGCAACCCATACTTTATCATTGTATTTTTCAATATATCTGTTCATTGCTATGGGAGCGGCCATTTCAGTGGTTTTTTTGACCGTTCCGTCGAAGCCTACCAGAGCCACCGCAAATTTTCCTGCAAATCCGGTTTTTGGTGTGTAGGTAATTAAGCATTCTTGTTTATCTTCATCAACCCAGCAAAGCTCCGGATTCAAATGAATGGGCAAAAGCAATTCGGTTTCTCTTAAAATTTGCTTTTCTCTGTCTTGAGCTACGAGTGTAAGCAAGCCGGTTTCTTGGGTGAAGAATATTCTGTAAAGAACATCGTCGTCACCTGAAACAGCAAATCCGGACCATTCCCAGCTTACGGCTTCTACAAATTTTAGCTCTTTGTCGTAGATAAAGATTCTTTGGGCACCTTTGTCAGCAACAAAAATGTTTCCGCCCTTGCCGATTTCTACTTTATAGAGTTGTTTAAAGTCGGGATTTGTTATGGTATGAAGAATTTTTCCGGTGAAATCAACATTGATTAAGCGGTTTTCCATGCTTTCTGCAACCCAGAAAGAATAGGCTATGCCGTTTTCGTCTCTTACCGGCGCAAAGTCTTCAATAAGAACCTGCAGACAAGGATCATTTTCAAATGCGGGTTCAGGCTTAGGTTGATTGAGAGGTATTACAGATATTTCTCTGAGCTGTTTGTTTTCTCGGGTGAGTTGAATTAGTTTTCCGGCTACGCTGTCGGCAACCCAAAAAGTGTTATCAATTATTCTGAAAGACAAAGGACCGAAAGGAACCGGTTCTTCTATTCCCGGGTATTTATTTTCGTTTATATACCCAACTTTGTTTTTGCCTTCTCCATAGAAGAGAGCTACTTCATCTGCCCCAAGTTTTAAAACGGGGGTTTTAAGTATTTTGCGAGCTTTGTTTTCTTTAAAGGTGGTAGAATACATTCTGCCTTCGGTAATGTTTATTTTAGAACCGTCTTTTTTGGTAAAATCAACAATGCCTTTTTCGACAGAAACAGTTGTTTCATTTTCTTTGGCATCAACTGTTAATACAGTACCCAAAACAGTTGCCATACCTTGGGGTGTGGTGATCTTTATGTTCTTTTGCTGCGGAGTTACCTTATATGTGGCTATTCCGCTTTTTTGTTTAATTTCAAATTCGGTTACTTTATCAATTTCAAGGTAAGTGTTGCTTTTAAGAGTTATTTCTGTTTCATCAGACAATATTTTAATTGATGCAGACGAATCTCTTTCGGTTCTAATTACAGCTCCGGCAGCAATTTTTGTTCCTGCAGCTCCGTTTGAGAAAGTTTCAACTGTTTTGGGTTTTACTAAAACACTACCCTGGACAGAAGACAACTCGGCTATTGGCTCTACGTTGCCACAGCCTGTTAAAAATGGTGTGAAAAGACCAATGACGACAACAATCCAGAACAGTTTTTTTAGTTTAAGCACTCTCTTTTGTCTCCTTATTAGTATCTTTATAACTATAACTTACCACCAACAGCGAAACATCGTCAACAAAATTACGACCTTTTGTGTGTTCTTTAAGCCTTTTCAATAAAAGACTTATACATTCCTCGCTGTTTGCCGTATTTGGAAGATTGTTTATTTCTTCGTAAAATAAGTCAAAGCCTAATTCTTCGTTATTCCAATCTCTCGCTTCTACTATACCATCTGAGTAGAGGAAAAGTTTTTCAAATTTGTTTAATTTTATTACTGTTTGTGCTTTCTTTAATTTTGCTGTGGAATAAATACCCAGAGGGTATGCCGGAAGAGGAATTTCGCGGTAGCCATCGGTTAGCTTATGAATAGCGGGTATGTGACCTGCAGAATAAATAGATACTTCATAATTAGTTGTGTTAATTATGCCTCCAACAATGGTTACCATTTTTTTCCTTTTGGTTATATTTAAAACCGCAAAATTAATCCTGTTAAAAAGCTGGTCTAGATTAAAATCATCATTAGCTGTTTCTATTACTACCAAGCTTTTTACAACAGTGGTAATCATGCTGGCAGATATGCCGTGTCCGCTTACATCACACAAAATATAAAAAATATTACCATTTTTTAGTTTGAAAAAATCATAATAATCGCCACCGGCATTTTGGTAAGGAATGCAGGTGCCGTGACAACAAATACCGCTTTCGTCTTTTAGACCTTTATTGGGGAAAAGTCCTTTTTGAAAGTCGCTACAAATGCTTGCCTCAGCTAGTTGCTCGCGTATATTCGACAGTTCAATAATTCGAATCATTGTTACGAATAATGCTGCAGTAATTGTGTAACCTAACCAAGTCACTTCAATTGGAGGGTGTTTATTAGGTAAAAATGAATAAAAAAACAAAAAGATGGGGAACATCAGCCATATTATCAGCACTTGTTTTGAATTTTGTTTAAATAAATCTGAATAGAAAAACAACACAATCAGTACACCGGCAAGGTAATAAATTATTCTGTTATAAATGCTATCATCAATAAGTTGAATATGTCCATTCCCTATAGATTCTATTGTGTTGCATATTATTTCCGGGCCGCTTATGAGTCCGAATGGGGTTTGATGATAATCATGCAAAACATTTGCAGTAGCACCAATAATAACGATTCTGTCTTTTAGAAACTCATAATTTCTTTCGTCATCGTTCAAATCTTTTATACTAACTTGATTAAGACCTCTGCAGGTAACCGGAAAATCTAACATTGCAACCGGAGTTTGCATATTTAAAAAAGCAGAAGCATTTGAAATTGGAATTTTACATGTCTTTAAAACTTCAAGCGCTACGTGATTATAGCCAATTCTGCCTTCGCGTAGAATCAAAGTTCTTATTTTGCCGTCTTCGTCAATTGGCTGTTGTGAGATGCCTGTAAATGCTGCAACTTCGTCTATTTCTTTTATTGGCGGAGCGACTTGTATCTGTTTGCCGTAGATAGTTTCGTTTTCTTCATAAATTGCGACCAGACCCGTATTGTTTTGTTCTTTTATGGCCTTAATAAAGTTTTTAGAGGTTGCTTCGGTTTTGCTGTCTTGAAAATATATATCTAATATTATGGCTTTGGGCTTTCCTTTGGCCTTTATATCACCAATTATTTTTGCCCAATGTTCTTGTGGCCAAGGCCATTTATAGGCAGTATCTGAAAGTGTTTCGCTGTCTATAGAAACTAATAAGATGTCTGTTTTAAAACTATCTTTTAAATACCTGGATTTTACTTCAATTTTTGTGTCTTTGATTTTTAAATCAATATTTCTTGTTAAAAATGGATAGGAAACAAAAATAAGTCCAAGTATAAACCATACAAAAACTAGAGTTAACAAATCTCTTTTTGGAATTATTATCCTAAGATTTTTTAATTTTAACGAAAGACTTTTGAATAAAAACATTTTCTATATTTTGTCAGAAATTTTTACACATGATTAGGCGTTTTAGGTCGAATTTTTCGGCCTCGCCTGATATTTTTTTAGGAGATGAAACCGATAGATTTATCCATAATCCTTGTTTTTCTGAACCTGTTTTGGTGTCTGAAAATTTGACTCTTTCAAAACTAATAACTGCCTTAAGTCCTTTGCAATATGTGTGTTCTAACGTTTTTCCGGCTTCAATAAGTGTTCTTTTAACAGCTTCGTCAACGTTTTGATAAGAAACTGTAGCAGTTGTGTCAGGAATAGTTTGGTCTGTAAGCATTTTCCAACGAGCAGACAGTGCTTTTTCGCCTATTGACGGGTCGGTAATTTCAGAGGCCCGCATTAAATCATATTCAATTTGCGACATAAGTATGTTTGCCGCTTCCATGTTTGCAAGGTGAGATAAGCCTTTCTGAGACCCGCTCATTCCAGTACCAAGAAGCTTCATGACAGTTACCATCAATAATGAGATAATAACAATGCCTATGGAGATTTCAATTAGGGTAAGCCCTTTTTTTATCCTTTTTGTCACTTGTTTAAAAGTCCTGATATTTTTATTTCTTTTTTAGTATCATTTGCTTTTTCACCGGCTTGTGACCATTTGACAGACACTGTTATCAGTTTGTATGCGTTGGTAAAGTCGGGAAAAGTATATTCTTTAATTTCCATTGTTCTCTTGAAAATTTCTTCTGAGATACTTAAATCAATCTCTGTTCCGTCTGAGCTGTTCACCTTTTTTTCTTTTACTTCTTGTAAGCCTGCTTTTAAAAATGCATCATCATAATTTAAAGAGGTAGCATATGCCAAAAGGTTGCTAGCGTGTTGTTGAGCAAGGATGTCGTTTCTGTTTTTGGTGGTCCCGGCCGTCCCTTGACTAAACATCATAAATACCGGTATCAGCATTATCCCAAGGGCTAAGCAAGCCACCATAATTTCTGTTAGTGAAAATCCTTGTGATGGGTTAGATTTATTTTGCATTATTCAA
>JAQVCG010000113.1 GCA_028689875.1 Candidatus Rifleibacteriota bacterium
CAAGTATTAATATTAAAAGACTATCACATAACTCGTGCCGGTTTTGAAATCGAGAAAATACTTCCTACCATTAAAGATTGCCGCCCAATTCCAAATGGACCTCTAGACGAGGATTCGGCATATCATCATTCGACCGACCGAAAGCAAAAGTTCGATAATGAGTATTCAAAAGATTGGTATCTCACCTTAAGATTAGACATTAGAATTGGCTTAAAAAAAGCAACAAAAAGCAAACTTGAATATACAGTTTCTAAAGACATAAAGCTTCTGAACATGGGGCCTTTTGCGCGCAATTATACAATGTTCAGCATTCACGGGCACATGATTCCTTCCGGCGGCAACCCGGAAGTAATACAAAATTCAATCGAGAATGATATGAACAACCCTGACGGCGGTTGTTTATATCTATGGAACATGCCTTTTCAATCAAGAGTTTACATGCACGGACCCAGCATAGTAGCCCTTGATAATCCTCAATATCAAGGCTCAACCAAAAACAATTATGGCGCCTATAACCTTGGCGATATTGATCTTCCAGGCATATCTCATGCTTTTCAATACACTGACACCTTTTACGGATTGTCATATTACCCTGCAGAAGGAAGAGCGCTTTTTCCGCCAAACAGTTTTAATAAACTACTAAAACCATCAGACAACAAAAATGATGCTTCTGATAATTTATTAAATGAAAACACTGTTTGCGGTGGTTTTTTACCTGATTCAACAACGTTCAAATTTAAAAATATCCTCGACACTCTCAGAAACAGTCTTCAAGATACATACTTTAGAGGTACCACCCCTCGCCAAAATTTTATGCCCGCCGGTCCGTTTTGCAGAACCCCCTGGAAGTATGCGCCAGCCAGCTCTGAGGCCTCCAAACCTAATTTTGCGCCAAATCAACTGGACATAAAAAAAGCTTTTCCAAAAACCGACAAACATTTAAGAATCGAACATCGCTGGGATCCTGACGACTCCAAAGTCGGGGAGGCCACAAATATATTGGCAAGAGTATTTGAAATAAAATATAACTTTTTAACGGGCGATATAAAGCAACCAAGCAAAGAGCTCATACAATTTTCGTTATCTTATTTTAACAACCCTGATCCCAAAGGTTTTTTAGAAGGCTTAGGTTATGTTTTTGGCTCAATAGGCTCATCTATCTGGAACAAACTTAAAATTCCGTTCCAGGCAACCGGCAATTTATTTTCTTTGGTAAAAGAAAAATTCTGGCCCTCTGACCCCGACCTAATCAGCGCATCCACTGACAACGCCGCGAAAAATCTTTTCCCAACAAACTTTAAATTTAATCATCGCGGAATTGTAACGAAAAAAATCAAAGATGAAACCCAGATACCAAGAGCTGACGACGGAGCTTGGCAGCTTGACGGAGTTTATTGGCTTGAAAGCTGTCAAATAGAAACAAGCGTAACCTACGTGGGGACAGGCACAATTGTTATCAGTTCTTACAACAGTGAAAGGCCGTTCAAAATTAAGGGCGATGTGGTTGCACGTCGCGATGACAAAGGTTTACCGATGGGTCATTTAAACATTATTTATCACCCCTATTCTGCAAGTGCAACAAATTTCAAAGAACGCATGCTTTCAATAGATGGACCGGGCATAACGGTTGAGGCCTCAGTTTATTCCTGCTACGGAATAAAAACTAACGGCGGGCGCATCACAGATTTTCCGGGAATGGGCATATATCCGGATCGTCCATCCACTCAATGGGCTTCAAACGCGATGAGCAACACCGCAGAATTGTCAAACGTAATATTTGGAAACTATGTTAATATGTATATGAATTTAAGGTATCAAGATGGCGATTTATGGGTTATACACCCACACACAAACCCACTATATTATCGTGTTGACGGCGATGGAAAATTTAGAATAGTACAAGACATGTTAGATAAAGAGCCGAACTTTAGGGTAGACTACGAAGTTGCGACACATGAATTTTTCATGAGCCCAAAGCTTCAGCATATAGGTTACTGGGGAGGCTCAGCAAGTGAATAAAACACGAAAAGCCTTTTCAACACCGGAACTATTAATAACAATTGTAATTTTTTCGTTTGGATTACTACCGCTTATAGTTTTATTTCAAAGTAGCAATAAGCAAACTGCTCAGGCCAAGAACCTAATGGTTGCACATAGTTTAGGTCGCACCATAATAGCAGAAATTCGTTCTCTCGGATTTGATCTATTAGAAAATGAAACTAAGACCTCAAAATTCGGTATAGCTCGAAGCAGCAAAGAAGTTAGCGGGCCATTGGTTTCTCAAGACGGTAAATCTATAGTTTATCCTGATTACTACAAGCGTTTTAACACGACAGTAAAACTCGAAAAACCGACAGATGATAAAATTCGCGTAGAATTAGACATTGAATGGAAAGAACCCAACAGGAACTTTAGTCTTGGCTTCGGAACGGTGGTTGTAAAATATGGAATTTGATGCAAAAAAGATTGGTTTTACCTTAGTAGAGCTAATGGTAGCCGTTGTTTTGATTGCCCTTCTTATGGGGATAGCATGGAAATTCTACTTTAGCGGTCGCGAAACTATGCGTCATACGGTTAGTCAGAGTCAGATACAATCTGACACACGCATCATGCTTGACAATTTGGAAGCCGAAATGAGTGCCTGTTATTCATTTAATGAGATTGACAGTGACAAAAAAGTCTTTTCTTTTTATTCTTTCACCTACAGCAACACACCGTTAGACGAAATCCTTTACGATGTAACAGGTACTCCACGCAAAACAGGCACAGACAGCGATTCAAAAATAATGACCATAAAATATGAGTATGCATGGCAACCCGATGGAACAGTTTTCAAGTCTCGTACACCGGGCTACTTATATTTTTTACGAAATCCGATCTATTTTGAACCGAGCAACAGCGGAGAGTTTGATTCATATTCAGCTTTTTCACAACGAAAAATATTACGTGATATATCAGATTTTGAGGTTCAAGGATATTATCAAGAGGTTAATCCGGCAGACAATTCGTTAAAAATCAAAGCATTAAGTAAAAGCGAGTCTTCTAAAGCCTCTTTTATTGTTTTGCGTATTCACACTAAAATTGACGAGTCTTCGGGCAAACGAGATGAAGAGCTTGATATT
The DNA here is from genome assembly GCA_028689875.1 of Candidatus Rifleibacteriota bacterium. Taxonomy (GTDB): domain Bacteria; phylum Muiribacteriota; class Ozemobacteria; order Ozemobacterales; family Ozemobacteraceae; genus MWDD01. The sequence goes on from JAQVCG010000113.1 coordinate 3,123, forward strand.
GTAACGAAATTTTATAGCAGTTACCGATTGGCAGAAGTTGCTAATCCGGGCAGTTTTTCGACTACAGATAGCGATGGTAAGTTCTGATGAGCACAAAACATTGGTCATTCGCTATTTTAACGGTTATGTTAATCATATTGCTTTACAGTTTCATCAGCACTATTTTTAAATCAGATCAAAGAAGGCGCACTCAAGGCAGATTATACGTAGACTATTCGGATTATCGTCACGGAAGCCACCCGAACAAACCTTCTGCATTAGGACAGGTTGGGAATCGAAACATATACAGGTCGGCGCGTGAAGCACGAGAAGTAAAGAAGAAAATGTTCACCGACGTAATTTCTGCTTCATTTGGTTCTATGAGCTTGTATAATTCCCAGTTTGAAAAACCGTCAAAGGCAACCCCTAAGACATCAAACCTCCAGTATGAAGAGATGATAAAGTTTGCCAACACACCGATTCCTGCTTATCAATCAGGCTTACAACTTTTCACAATGGGCGAATATTCGAAAGCTCTGCAAAAATTTGATGATGCCATGAAAGATCTGGACATAATGGATTTAAGTCACCGCATAGACGTTTATAAAATGATGGCTGAATGTTATTTAAAGCTGGGCAACAATGACGGGTATATTCAAAATCGCATAAGACAAGTTCGAATGGAGCGAAGGAAAGTAAAAATTTTACAGGACACTTTTCCCGATAAAAGTAAAGATTTTGAATTATCAGATTGGGCAAACACAGCCGCTGCGTCAAAGAATCTTTTACGAATGCGCACTGTAGCAAACCGCAACACCAACAGTACAACCCGCGAGATGTTAAAGCGTGCCGAATTAGACCTTGAAGTTGCACGCAAGGTAACTCAATAAATTTATGAATAACCAATTTTGTTTCAGTCAATTATACGAGCAACATTGGGGTCGTAATCATGGAGACGACTCAGCAAAAGAAACGGCGGCGTTTTGGGATAAAAAAGCGAAAGATTTTTCCATGAAAGCGCATTGTGAAGATGCTCGAAAAGAAACTGAAAACTTTTTGAATCAGTTCGACTGGCAAGCGTCGGAAACTGTATTAGACGTAGGTTCAGGGCCTGGAACACACTCAATTTTACTAGCACGTTCAGTTAAAGAGGTTACTGCAATTGATTTTTCAGCAGGAATGCTTGACCAGCTTAAAGAAAAAGCTATTCAAGAGTCTATAAATAACATACGAACAATTCAAGGGCGATGGCTGGATATTGATTTAAAAGAAAAGTTCGACACTGTCTTATGCTTGAACAGTTTGGGTGTAATATCCTGTGACAGTAACGAGAAATCGCGTTTATTAGATACTTTGCTTAAATTAAAGTCTTGTGCCAAAAAAAGACTGATAATTTTGATACCTCATGCTGATTCTGTATTAGATGAAAAAATGCGTGACATTTTGCAGTTAGGAAACTTAACTTTAGAGCGCCAGCGCATAGCTGTTTTGTATCACGCAATGGTAGAATGCGGAATGCTGCCTTCTTTAAAAATCATTGAAAGGCCCTTCAGGTGGGTTTTTACAGACTTAAAAGAAGCCTTGGAGACACTTTTACATAAATCAGGAATCAAAGCTTGTAGTACACAAAATTTGAACGAGCTTGAGAATTATTTATCAAAATTGCTTAAACCAGATAAAAGAGGAAAACTGATATTAATAAAGAACACTAAACAAGCGTTGTACACTAACTATTTTTGAATTTGGTTAAAAAGTTTTATATTTGCGTTGC
>JAQVCG010000031.1 GCA_028689875.1 Candidatus Rifleibacteriota bacterium
AATTTTCCGGTATATGCCTCTTTTCGTAATGTAAAGTTTTCTGTTATACTCGAAAAACTTTTATACATTAATGATTGTTACCTGATCGAATACGAAAAAGGGTTAGAAATAGCAAGATAAAACAAGCTGAACAGGAAAAGAATAAATTGGATTTTAAAGACAAATTTAATGAATTTCAGGCTTTTTTGCTTGATAAAGTGGCAAGAAAATGTGCGCGGGGAAAGTTTTCTCGCAAAAAAGCATTTATTAAGTTTTTTGTGCGTTTGTTGAGACTGATGCCTTTTTCGAGATGGGATTACACGGTTGATTCCATTGCACGGCATTTAAAGTTGAGCACTGCCGAAGCTGAAAAGCTGACTTACGAAACTTTTGAAAGCTTTATAACAAATGCTTTTGAAATGTCGAGCTTAAAATATTTAACAACCGAAGAACTGAAGAATAAGTTGTCCGTAAATGGTTTAAATAACTTAGAAGCAGCTTTATCGAAAAAGAAAGGTGCAATAATTATTTCGGCGCACTTTGGGTTGTGGGAATTCGTGCCCCCATGGGTAACAGTCAGCGGTTATCAGACTACTACTGTGGTCAGGCGGCAGAACAATAAGCATATAGATGCCTGGTTTGAGGAAATGCGTCAAAAACATGGAGGCAAAACCACCGATTCGGGTTTTGGAATCCGAGAAATTTTGCGTGCACTTAAAAAAGGCGAAATTTTGGCGTTGATGGTAGACCAAGACAACGGTAAGGCCGGCATATTTGTGAAATTTTTCGATGAATGGGCTTCTGCTCCAACGGGCCCTGCGATTATTTCGCTTAAAACGGGTGCGCCGGTGGTGCCATTAGCTGCTTATCCCGATTACGAAAATAAGCACAGACTCGAAATATTTGAGCCGATTTATCCGCAAGACTATATTAACGACCTTGCGGGGCAGCAAAAATTTACGCAAGACTACACAAAAATAATTGAAACCATGATAAGACAAGATCCGAAACTTTGGTTTTGGGTGCACAGAAGATGGAAGACAAGACCTTGTGATGCCCCTGATAATCAGTGGCTGATAAAAAGTGAAATGCTCGATGAAAAAAAATAATATTTTAGCTAAAGCTTTCTTAGATTACTGCCGATTCAATATCTACGTAATAAAAACAGATATGAAAGAAAGCAGGGAGCGCCAAGTGTGGAATAATCTAAGAGCACGACACTATGCAGTATTGATCCTTCTGGCTGTAGTAACGCTGGAAACATCGGCTATTGCGATAGACAAATTTATCAGTCGCAACAGCGAAACGGCTTTTGAAATCGAATGTTCATTTCAGAACAATGTTTTTCTTCGTGATTTCAAAATGGCCGAAGCTAACTCTAATGTAGTTGTCGAAATAGCAAAAAACGAATGTGCTCAACAAGAAGAAATCAGTCTCCCTATTACGTCTGCTTCTGATTCGAATTTTGACAACTATATCGAATATTCAATTCAGCCGGGCGATTCGCTTTCTAACATAGCCGTAAGATTCGGTTCGGAAACCGGTACTCTTATGCGCATGAATAATATTGATGACAGCCATGTCATAAGGGCCGGTCAAACAATTAAAGTTCCAATGCCTTCAAAAGAAGTGCAGTATGTTGTAAGAAGAGGCGACTCTTTGTCTAGAATCGCTGCACGCTTTAAAATTTCTCTCGAAGAAATAATTTCAGCAAACGATTTAAAATCTCACGTTCTTTTGGCTGACCAAAAGTTGGTTATACCCGTGGGAATTGCTGCCCCCGCAAACGAGCAAGCAGCAAAATCTGAACAGGTTTTTAAATTTTCTACGGGCGAAAACGTGCAGGTGGCTGCGGCACCGGCTGACAAACCCAATATTAAGATTATCGACAAAGTTGCTTTGAGCGCTGCCATAAGAGGCAATGCTGTTCAGGTGGCAAAGGCTGAAGTTAAGCCCGAAGTAAAAGAAGAAGTTAAGGTCGAAACAAAAGCTGAAGTTAAGCCTGAAGAGCCGAAAAAGGTTGAAGTTGCTTCTGCTGATATGAGCCCAGAAATCAGATACACAATTGGTCAGGGCGACAGCTTGCTTAAGCTGGCTCATAAGTTTAATACAACTGTTGCACAGTTGCAGAGCGACAATAATATTGAGGGCACTCTTGTGAAAATTGGTCAGGAAATTAAGATTAGCCCGAACAAGAAAATGTATCGTGTTGTGTCTGCAAAACCTGAACTGGCTAAAGTTTCAAAGGTAAATTTGTTAAACCACAAAATCAGAAGAGGCGAATCTCTTTCGGTGATTGCGAAGAAATACAGAACAACCGTGGGAAGCATTGTTGCACAGAATAACCTTAAAAGCACTGTTGTGTTAGCAGGCCAGACTATTAAAGTTCCGGCTGCAAAAGGTTATAAAATTACTAACAAAACTTCTGTTAACCGCACCGTAAAATGGAAGCGCCCTACAAGAGGTTATTTGTCGAGCGCTTATGGCTACAGAAAACATCCGGTTTACAAAAAACGCAGTTTTCACGCCGGCATCGACATTGCCGCGCCTAAGGGAACCCCGATTTTGGCTGCTACAAACGGAAAAGTAATTTATGCGGGCCGCAGATCCGGTTACGGTAATCTCGTAATAGTAAGCCACGCTAACGGCTATTCAACCAGATACGCACACTGCAGCAGCATTATAGCGCGCAAAGGCCAGCAGGTTAAAGCGGGCCAGATTATTGGCAGAGTTGGCGCAACAGGCGTTGCTACAGGCAACCATCTGCATTTTGAAGTTCGCAAAAACGGCAAGACTTTAAACCCGATAAGCTTTATAAAATAACTAACGATAACAAGCGCTAGGAACCAATCAAGTTATGAAAAAAACCGTCAAGATAATTGTAATTATTTCTGCGGTTTTTTTCGCTTTAGGAAACAACGGTTTTACGCCGCAAATCACGATAGAAGACCAACCCAGGTATGAATTTGAACCGGCAGCAAAAGTTATAAGGTCGGTAAATGCGCGGCCCAAGACTAAGAGTAAGAAGGGAAGGGGCAAGAGCAAGGTTGCTGCACCTGCGATTGTGACTACGCATGAGATTGTCGCTGTGCCCGCACCCGTCGCTTCAGCTATGCCCGCGTCTGCGGAAATTACTGCTGAACCGGTGCCTGTAATTGCGAGTGCGCCTGCGCATACCCCCAAAAAAATTTACAGCAGTGTAAAAAGTTCAGAGAGCTTTGACAGCGGTTATTTTAACCCGTTGGCTATCCCCGAGTTAAAGGCTCCTGTGCCCAGGCCGCCCGAGCCGGTTATGACAAAACCGCTGAATGACCCTGCGCCGGTTTTCGACGATTCGTCGGTTCTCGAAGAAGCTCCTGACCCGCGTATGTATTACAATGACCCCGGCAAGCACAGAGATTTTTTTGTGCCCGCCTCGGAAGCGCGGCCCCCAGAACGCAGTCTTAGCATCCCGGTCGTCGATAACACGATTCCCGGGCATTTTGATATGAACGAATATGAAGAAGAACGCTTTTTCAGCTCTAACCTTTATACCGACACCGCGATTTACAATACTCAGGTAACCGGAGATAAACAGCTTTCTTCAAAAGATAAAGGTTCATTTTATGACGTAAATTACCGCTATGAGCTTTTTTCTACGAGTGTTGGCGGTGATTCGCTGTCATTAAATGTCGATGCGACTTACACAAACAGCAAAAGGGCCTACGAAAAGGGTTTTACGCTTAATCATTTTAGTCTTGAATCAGACACCGAGCGCTCTCGTTTGGTATTTGGTGATGCTTATCCTGATATGTCCCGTTACAGTTTCACGCAGGGAATTGTCGGCGCGTATGGGGTGCAGCAATTTGATTATACCTCTGTCAGCGCGTTTGCCGGGTATTACGCGTTAAACAAAGACGATATGAAAAACCCGCGCTATGTTGGCGGCATGAGGCTTGAGCACAGCCGCGACGAGTCTTTTAAAATAGGCTTTAACTTTGCGGGCATTGACGACAAGCGCGACAATGCCGGCTCTGACTTAGGTTCTCCCATGCTTTACAGCAGAATATTTTCTATTGATGCGCGATTACAGCCCGTTAATAATGTTTACATCGATGCAGAAATAGCGCGCAGTGACACGGATTTCGACAAAAGAGCAAGTGCGGGGCGGCTGCAGGGCAACGCATACAGAATGTCACTCGGCTACAAAAAGCAAAACTTTAAGGCTGAAACAGGCTTTGAGAAGGCTGATACAGAGTTTGCGGCGCCGTTAGGCGAAACGCCGCGCGATGAACAAAGTGTATTTGCCAGATTTTACTATGAACTTAACAAGTATATCAGCGGCAAAGCCGGTGTGAGATCGGCCCGCGACAACATTTCGAATTATCTGAATTCTACGATCAAACGCGATGAAACAGAGTTTCAGGTTACATTGCGCCCGAGTGAATATTATAAAGACATGCGTTTCGACTTTTATTACAGACCTGTGCATGAACATTCTGAAACAGCAGGGTTCATGGATGTCTACAAAGATATGTATTGGGTTGAATTTAACAATAAAACGGGCAAGATGCTTTACTACATGTCGCTTGCTCAAACTATCGACAGAGACGAAATCAACGTTGTTAACGACTCTGATTCAAGACGCTTTGATTTGAGTCTGACCTGGGAATACGACCAAAACAATAAGGTTTATGGCTCGTATGGTGCAGAAGACCTTGAATACAAAAGGGCTAATGTTAACGAAAAGAGCCGTTGGATAGGCTTTGGCGGCGCTTCAAGGTTCGACGATCACGTTTTGTTTACTTTAGATTATAAGCGCGAAAATCTTGATCCGAATACGATATCATCGATTCACGACAGTTTGAATCTATCACTTACCAGGGAATACAGTAAAACGACAAGTGTTGTCATAGACATAGAAGGCAACAGAAGCGAATACGCGAGTGATTTGGCATCGGTTGAAGATTATACTGCTAAGTTACGTTTGTTAAAGGCATTCTAATGATTAAAAAAGCAACGCTGATAATAATGATTATAATGGCTTGCGTGGCAAGTCAGGGTTTTTGCGCGGCAAAAGCTTTAGTGCCCAATCTGAAGCCGGGTGAAGACTTTGTGCCCGGTCAGCTGATGGCTTTGAGTGTTGATGGCAGCGTGTTCTTTTGCGGTTTTAATGACACGACATGGCGGCCTGTTGAGCCCGGCATGAGTTTCTCTGATGGATACCTTGTGAGAACCGGCAATAATGGTTATCTCGTGTTGTCGTGGTCAGAAAATAATCTGATTTATGTTAAGCCTCATTCGGGTTTTAGGGTTAAACAAACGCCTGCGATGGGCAACAAAATAGCATTCGAGATTCATCATGCAGATTTAATGCTCTCTGCGCGTGATTCGGGCGGAATAGTGTCGTTAGAGGGGCATAACGTGAGTGCTGCGGTGGTTCATGGCGATTTAAGCTTTTTGAGCCGCGACAAATTCGAAACGGTAAAAGCTGTAAGCGGAGAAGCTTCTTACAGATTTGGCGGCAAAATAAAAGCGTTGCCCGCGCAATATCTTGTTGATTTTGATGCGAAGGGTCAGGAAAGCCCTTTAAGAAGGCATAATCCCATTGCCGAATATGATTCGTTCAAGCGGTTTTCTTCTTGGATGAAAAGATACGAGGAATTTCACAAAAGTCATTCTGATGAATTCTATTTCAAACTCGATTCGATAAAAGTAAACGATGTTTTCTTAAACGAAATGAGAAAAGAAAACGGCATGCACGTTGTAGAGACTCTCGACGGAAGAATTCCCAAAAACATATTGCTTCAGGTTAAGATAAATCCTTATCCGGGGCCGAGCCATCGCATAGAACTTAATTTGGGCAAAGGCCTGGTTTACGCATTTAGAGAGGGCAGAAACGGGTATCATGAAGTTAATTTCGTGTTGCCGTCGATTCCCGAGTTTATTGCGACAATACAATATGTAGACAGCCACGACAGGCGCGTTTCGCTCTTTACCGGCGGGTTTAGCGTTTATAACAAAAGAATGACCCGTTTAAAGGCGCAGGAATTTTGCAAGGATTTGAGCCGTGCAATGAGCCGCCGCGACGTGGTTTGGCTCAGAAACAGTGTGTCAGAGGACTATCGCGACTTTTTGGGCAACGAAAGGTTTGATTTCATAAAGTCTGCGGAATCAGCGTTCAGAGATTATCGTGATATAAGGCTTTCGCTGCACCCGTTTTATTACAAAATCAAAGATGGAAAAGTTCAGGTGCGTGTTAATTACAGGCTTTCTGCTTTGACTTCTAGCCGCGATTTCAGATACGAAAACAAAGGCACCGAGATCTTGACGTTAGTAGTAGAAGATGGGCGCTATAAGATTATTTCAAAGACCGGCGGACTGTTTTTTAACCTGATGAAAACAACGGTTGATTTACGGCAGGCGGTTTTGAAGGGCAGAGTGCTCGATGAAATGACCGGCAGGCCCCTTGATGGCGTAACGGTAAACGTCGTTAACACAACGTTTTCTGCAATAACAGATTTTATGGGCGAATATATTATTTATAATATTCCGCCGGGCACTTACAACATCAGATACTCGAAAAACGGCTTTGGAATCATAACGGCGGCTAATGTCGTTCTAACACCGTCGGGCAGGTGAAATAAAATGAAAAGTAAAATTTTAGTTATATTTTTGCTGGTGCTGATTGCAGCCATTATGAACGGTTGTATTTCAAATTCGCTGGGCGTTTCAGCGCCTTTGCCCGACGACGATTCGGGAATGCCCGATTTTACGCAGACAGGTACAATTAACGATGGCAAAATCGTCGTAAATACAGCAGATGCAAACCTGGTGCCCATTCCAAAAGTAACGGCGGTAAAAGTTTCGCTGGTATACGCGAAATCTGCAATAATCGAGTGGGAAACCGACATAGACTCAGACGGTTACGCCGAATATGGCACAAATGAGCTATACGGCACTGTCACACATGTGGAAGCCGGCCTAAAAACGAAGCACCGCGTGCAGCTTGAAGAACTGCTCCCAAACACGCAGTATTTTTTCAGAATAGTGGCATCTCGCTACTCAATTGACACCTCAAAAAGCTATTCCGCAAACTACACCTTCACCACCGAATCGCTGTAATAACCTCCAACTTGTGCAAAAGGGTAATTATAACACCCCCGCTGAAAGTCGGCGCTGAAATCACCTCTCCCCATACAAACTTGCGAAAATTCACCAACTCTCGCGAACACCTCCCAACTTTCGATTAACGGCCTGCTTCGGCTGTGAAAATCGCGGTGAACGATCGAGAAGGGCGCACAAAAGCGAATATTGGAGCGAGGGCCATAACATTCTGCGAAGGAGGCCGCTAAGAGCGGAACTTTTGCCACGAGGGCAAAAGGCCTCCGTAACGCGCAGGAAGCGCGTTACGGGGGTTCTCCGCTCGTGCGAGCCGAAAGACGCAGCAAATGTTATGAGACCGAGCGATTTTATGAGCGTTGTGCGCCCGCATCGAAGTTCGCCGCCGTTGCTATTACCTTACAGCCCCATAATTACCCCTTTGTCGATTTTTACTTGTAATTGAAAATAATTTGCTTTAGAATGTACCTCAGTCACTTAAAAAGATGGGGGCATTTAGCTTGAAAAGGCGCGGTGTAACACTACTCGAAATAATGACGGCAGTCCTTATTCTGGCCATGGCTTTTTTGCCGCTGATTGGTGTTATAGGCTCGTCTACAAAAGACTCCGATGTGGCAAATTCCCAGGTTTTTGCTCAGACGGCAGCTCGTAATATATTAGACACTTTTCTTGATGATGTTCCATTTAGTGCTATTAGTGTCGCTGCCACACCTGATTCAGGCGACTTCGCATACACCGAACCCGATGAAGTTAAAGCTTTAACTTCAGTCGATTACAGTAATCTGATGAGCATGGCCGAATTGTCAGATGTCCCCGAAAAGGACTTTTACAAAATCAGCTTTTTGCCTGTAATGGGCAACAACAGCGGCGATGGGTTAGCAAGAGGCGAGTTGATAGACGAAAGAGGCTTGGTTTACAAAACAAGACTTTTTGTTTTTCCGATAACCGCTTCGACCGATTCTACGGTTGCTGCAAACGAAATATCATTTGCTTATTTGCCGCGCCCTGAATACGAACGCCAGAATAATTGGTATGATACAGAAAAAACTCATATGAAAGATACGGTAACTTCGCCGTATGATATGCCCGCCGGGGCAGTAGTGCAAAACAATGCTTTTGCAGTTGGCGCAGAACCAAATGTTTCAGGAAAAATTTGCGTTATGTACAAGGTTTTGTTTCAAATATACTGGATAAACCGAGATGGAATAAGGCGTTCGCTCGAACTCTTTACGATGAAAGCAGATTTGAAATGAGTAAAATTGTAAAGAATACAAGACTGGGCATGGCAATTCCTTTGGTGCTTGCGTTAGCGGGAGCCTTAGGATTATTAGCCACTTATACAATTAAAAGCACGCAAAACCACAATAAATCTAATTTAACGAGTTATGCTCAGCTGCAGGCGCATTTTATAGCACGCGCGGGCACGGAACACGCTTTGCTCAAAACAAGGTTTATGCATCGCGAGCTTTATGATGCTATATGCTTGTCGCAGGGGCGTAACCCGCTGTTTGATTACTCGGCGGTTAAGACTGAAGGCGGCGTTGTTACGCAAGCGACACTAGAGGCAGCGGTATCAAAGTATAATCCGGGGCCGGTGTTTCTTTATACTATTGGTGAGTTCACTAATTCGGGGCTTTTAACAACCGGATTCAATAATCCCAACAAAGATTTGTGGTTAGATGCCTTTATGTCAGATATTACCTCTGAAAGCGATTCGGGGTTTAATGATGTGCTTTCGTTCAGTAAAACAAATTCGTTTAATGATTCTATATTAGGCAGAATGAGTGAGCCTTTTGATGTGGCCAGCTACACTATAAAATCACTTGAGATTGCTGCGCAAACGGTTGCTGAATCAGAAACCACTGCGACTGCTATCGAAAACTCGGCAGTTGTCGAACTGACAATAAATGCCAATGTTAAAACAGCAAGGGGAACGTCCTGGGATTATGATATCAAAAAAACGGTTAGAATCAATCGTCAATAATAGAAAGAGCGCCTTTACGCTAGTTGAAATAATAATTGCGGCAGGTGTTCTTGCTGTCTTTATCGGCGGTTTGATGAGTCTTTTTTCGGGCGGAAGCTCGATGACAAACAAGAATTTGTGGCTTTCTACGGTAACAAATCAGTTGAAACTGGCTTGCAGACAAATTACGACGTCGGTTAAAGCTTCGAGTTACCCGACTTGCATGAGGTATCCAAACTCTATTACAGAGAGAAAAACCGATATTTTCGGTGTTCATTTTTATGACAGTTTGCTGCTAGCGACTCAAACAGCAGAAGTTAGCGAATATAACGGAAGCATTTTCTTAGCACTTACCGAAGCAAAGCCTGCTAAATTAGGGTTTACTGACTCGCGCGATAAAGCTCAGCTTAATTATCACATATTTGCTCTTAACAAAGAAGGAATGCTGACCTATTCAAAATATAGCGAAGAAATCGCGGGCACAAGTATACAAAGTTTGAGCATTTCGAGTGTACCAAGCTCAGATTCCCTTAAAAATCCCGGAATGAGAGCTATTTTGGCCCGTGATGTTGAATCGGTGGAATGTCAAAAACTCGGAACAGGTGATAAAAGTCCCGTTTCGGTAAGAATAACTTGTAAAATGCCTAGAAGCAATACTTCGAGGTCAGAGGTAGCGGTGGGAACTCCGAATGTGAACGTTCAGCCGCATGATAATTTGGGAGACATGAACAAATGAAAAAAATCTGCGTTGGTTTGTGCTTGTTCTTTGGGCTTTTCGGACTAACTTTTGGTGCGTCTGCACAGGTTAAACCGGCAAAAAAAGCTGAAGGCGCTAAAGTTTCGTTTGGTTTTACAAACATTTCAAAGGCAATGATGCTGCACCCGATTATGGCTCATTACAAGATAAAAGAAGGGCGTTTCGCTCCGGCGGCGATGAAAGAAAAAACAAGCGAACCCGCCACTTCCAAATTAAAAGAATTTGAAGCAAATCGCGAAAAAGTTTTAGGAGAAAAAAAAGCGATTGACGAAAAAATCGAAAAAGCTGATAAAGATTTTTCTTATAAATTAGCTAAATTAAACGTAAAATATGGCAAAAAGTCTTCCGCAAAAGTTTCTGATGAGTATAATAAAGAGAAGAACCTGCTCGAAAATAAGTTTTGGGCAGAAAGACAGGAGCTTTTGGTGAAGCGAACCGACATTGAAAATAAGCTTAAAAAGCTTAACGACGAGAATACTATGCTTCATTTAACCAGCCAAGAGGAAACTGAACGCGTTTTCGGGGTAATGTTAGATGATGTTTACGAAGCTGTGAACCAAGTCGCCGAGCACTATAAGGTAGATATTGTGTTAAACAGCTCGTTTTCGGTTGAAAGAACGCCGGTGAACCCATCTTTTACCCCTGTTAACCCCATGGACGAATTTCTTGCCATGAAGCCTAATCGCGATGCCAAAGAATTTTTGGTTGATCACGGCCCTAATGAAGAAGCTCCATTTGCAATGACTCTCGACTACTGGCTTGCTTGCCAGAGGTGGGCGTTCAGAACGACTTCAGACCCACGTCTCGACAAAATGTTTTTGAAGGGCGGGCTTGATATGACTCCGGCGGTAATCGACCTTATCTACCAAAAATATAAGGTATCGGCGGCTCACCGCGATGTTATTCAAGAGTTCTTAAAAAATCATAATTAAATGCGAATTTAAACGGGCCAACACATTTGGCAAGAAATCGGGAGGCGAATATGTATAGATTATCGAGAATTTCTATTCTGACCGTCCTGCTTGTATCTTTGGCGGCAGTTAATTGCTATGCTCAAGGTGCTGCCGGCAGCGACTCGAACGGCATAAGTTATATCCTTCTGCCAAAAACTTACGACTCTTTACACGGTGTCTATCGTCTAAACTCATATGCGCCGCCCTATGCCAAAAAAGACGGTGGAACGCGTTTGTTCGACTTAAATTTCGATGGCGCAAACGTTGTTAACGGCTTGACTGTAAACCAAACAGACGACGTGTTCCTTTTTGTCGGCCCGAATGTTACCGGTGAATATACGCCTGTAAGTCAGGTTGGTTGGGTGCCTTCAAGCAGATTCGAAGACGATTCGCCCGCCTTCGTTAAGCTTATCGGGCAGCCGTACAACAAAGATCAAATCAGCAAAGACTGGCCGATACAAAGCGAATTGAACAACGCAACCTTTGATGCCGAAACCACAAACTACGACAATACTTACTGGGACTACGTAAATTGCAACCATCACAGATATTATAAAGGCAATTATACAGATGCCGCCGGTAATAGTTATCAATACAAATTCGACCCATATTCGCCTGCTTCACATAAAGATACTCCATTGTGGAACGGCCCCGGCGCCGGTTCGGCGGGTGTTCATCACTCGACAGACCCATATAAAGTTGTTTTGCCGAATAAATGGGGCGGAATCTCTTGGTATGCTTTCGGTTCGCCCAAAGCAAGCGCTGCTCACGTTGGTAAACTTATGAACGGCGAAGACGGTCTTCCTGAAATGGACCAAAATGACTTTAGGTTAGCAAAGGGAACAGATTACAGCCCCTATTCAAATGCAAAATATATTTCGTGCGTTGTTAAACGTGTTTATGAAAGCCGCGAACGCGCACTTGACCTTTATGCTTACCCCGATAAATCTCCTGTTTCCGGTAACCCCCCTTACACTTATCCAAGCAAAAGAGCCGGTAACGTGCTGACTGCCACCGACCTTAAAATCACTGAACAATACGGTAAGTCTTGCGCCGACGGTTGTATCCCCGGCGGAACCCTTAACCCCGAAGCAATCGGAAAAATCGAATCTACAGTTTCGGTATTTACATCAACTACCGGTAATCGCTATGGCTATAACCCCTTCGGAAAGAAGACTCCGCCATTTTCAGGCAACGATGCCGCTTTGCGTGTAGTTCACAAAGGCACTGATTACAACCTTACTCTTGATTCTACAAATATCAGAAACGCTTCTTATGTAACCGATTATCTTGGTGTTGCTCTCGAAAACCTCACTTTAATCGGCGTTTCTTCAAACTTCTCAGACACCCAGACAAGCATCAGCAAGGCCCCCGACTATCTGTATGGTTCTGTGGCAGATAAGTTCTGTATCCAAGACAGCTGGTGGGGAAACGGCGGCGTTGCTTATGAATACTACTCAAAAGAAGTTAAGACCAAAAGCAAAACCTTCGAAGCGGGTCATATTTACCGCTTGAATTATCTTGAATCTACTTACCCGACACCTGAAGACGTAGGCTATTTCCCCGGTGACATTGACGCTATAGCAGTCGACGGGCACGGTCATCTGTATATTCTTTATACCGAACTTGACTGCCCGAACGTTCCTGCTTGGCCATCTGCGGTTGGTCTGCCTCAGGGCCCCGATATTACTGCAGAAAACCCGACAAGCTCTTCAAGTGCAATTAAGTCTCACAAAGATTTCTTAAAAGTCGGAAAATGGATGCGCCCGGACGACGGCTCTAAGAGCAACAACGGAATGGACGGAGATTACGAAATCAGCGGCCCTTCTAAAGACGGAGATTACATTTCTGTATTTATGAAACAAAGAGTCAGAAAGGTATGCCGCAAATATACTCCAAGCGCAGGCGGCGGCTTTAGCACAGGCTCTGTTGAAGAAAGAGGCTACGTAGATGCCGGTTTTGATGCTATCACCAGAGTTGTTGAATACAACGGCGCAGGCGGTTATTCTTGGTTAAACGCTTGGCACCACGACGAATCCAGTATCGTTGACCGCAAAGCTAATTTCGATGCAGAATTTGCAGTTGTTAACAAAGCAGAAGTGCCTGTAAACTATAATACTGCTCCGACATATTCTATCTGTCGCTCAGACAGAACAACATCCGCAACACCCATCGAAGAAGGCAATAAAGTTAAATTCAAAGTAGAAGGTTTTTGCCCATATGGCGCAGACGGAACAATACAAGACCTTATCGGCATAGGTACGATACCCGGTCTTGGCAGCGTTCGCGTTAACCTGATACCTCCATACGAAAACCGTGACGAAGACGGTGACGGCATTTTCGGCGGATTCCCTTCAAGTATGTTCGACTCTGCAAACAAGCCTTTTACCGTAAAATGGCACATTGATATGCTCGAACCGGCTACTGCATACGATTCAACAAAGATCATAAAATCATTTGCAACTGCCGAATTGAAATCAGGCGACAGACAATACGAACATAAATTCGATCAGCCCGGCAACTATGCTGTTTATGCTGATATCACTTATCACTTCTTCAACTACGACGCCATGACAGGCAGCAACCTGCGCCCAAGCGACTTAGCCGCTTATGCAGGTTCCAAAACCGTTACTACTCAAAAAATCATCTATCACGTTCAGGCCGAAGGCGCAACCGTAACCGATGGTTACATAACCAACATCAAGCTTAACAACCACAATGCATTCAGCGGTAAATATATCACCTTAGCAGGCGGCGCAGCAAATATCGCACGTGGTAATCAGGCTTCCGGTTATGCGTTCCCCGAAAAATCGGCTCCTGAAAAGCTTTCGTTCTCGTTTGATGCTCAATTCATCAAAGACGCAAACATCTACACGGGCGCAGCATACGAAACCCAAAATGGCGTCGGCGTCTGGGATTACGGCGAATCAATGCACGTTTACAACTATGATTCAACCACCGGCGGCGTTTTGAATAACGTCTTCAACCCCGGCCGCAAAAAATATGAAGACGGCGATAGCTTAAGATACAAATACGGCACTCGAATTGACGAAAAACCGAGCGCAAAAGATCTTAAGCATTTTGAATGGCGCTTGCTGATTTACCCGCCATACAGAAAGAACCCGACCGACACTGCAACAGTTGCTGATGTGCCGCTAGTTCTTGGTGAAGGCACACTTGAAGGAGCAATAATCGAAGATCCGGTCGATCCGACTTCTCGTATGTATAAAATCAGCTACAATATACCCATTGCGTCGCTTACCAACGTGCTGACGCCAATCGACCCCGAAACCTACTTAGTAAGACTTGAACTGACTTACCCGCGCGTAAAATGGGAAGACGTAGTTACTGCACCCGGCGTTACAAAGACCCAATACAAGAGTATCGTGCCCGATTCACCACGCAAAGCTAAGATCACCAACGAAATTTGGATTGGCACAGCCGACGTGGGCAAAGAAAATCCGACCTCAGATACTTTTGTAGACGGCATAGATACCTGGGAAATCTGCGCCCGTGACTTTACTGTAATGAAGCCCTCTTACGATGGTCTTGATTTCAGCGGAGTCACAAGCAATAATGTTCAGGTGGCCACTCACACCACCTCAGACCCGATTACACCCTGCAAAATAGGCGTTTCGTTGCAAGACAACAACCCGAATGCCGCGTTTAGCGCCGCTGCACTAGAATTTGAGTTGCCTAAACAAAACAGAACATCGGCGGTTGTTTTGTCGCCCACAAAGGCACCCGGCGAACAGACAAGCGAATACGGCCCTCTGCCCACATCGCCAACATACTATAATTCAAGCTTAACAATGGCAGCCAGCTATTCGTTCGAGATTGATGCGTATGGCGGCGCTCTTGGCAACAGCGAATACTTCTCGCCGAGCAAAACTTACGAAAACTGGATAGGCTCACTCAGCTTCAGTCTGACCGCTGAATTACGCGACGGTTACGACGGCGACGGCACCGAGCCCGTTCACGTATTCGGCAAAAATGCCGAAAATAACCTCAAAACTTACACATGCGGCTTGGTTCGCTATGACAACGACCCGCCTTCACTGCTTCTCAACGTAGTAGCCCAATCTGACGACAAACGTTGGGTTATTAAGCTCGTCGAAGCCGACAAAGACCTCGTTGCGAACCCCTCAACCCTCGATGAACTCGCTAAGCCCGAATTAAGTGCGCATGCAATTCGTTTAAGCACCTCTGACGACACAGGCGACAAAATCGAAGTGGCACCCAGCAGCAATTACTCCCCAAAAGGCATAGACTTAGCTGTTAACGAGCATATTAATCTGACGCAGACATTCGAAGCCTCTTACGCAAAATTGCACGACTTCTTGCCTGTTGTAAGGCGTTCTTCGAGAATAATGATCTCAGCAGGCGCAACAGATAACGTCGACTATAAGGAATTCAAAGAAATAAAAATCTCCGTTATCGAAAGACGCGCTGACGGCGGCACAACAATATTGCTGCCCGAAACATCGCTTAAAACAGATCCCGATGCCGCGTCATCAGAAACAGCTCTGCATAAGACTCTGCGCGACAATTACCTCGAAAGGGAAAGAGGCATATACTACGTAGACGTGCCCATGAAAGTTAAGACTCCGCAGTCTGTGACCGATCCGCAAATCGTGGTTTATCTCACTGCCACAGATGCTTCAGGTAATAAACGTTCATTGTCAGTGCCCATAAGAGTCGTTGACAGTTCGTTCGATGCTCGAATAATCGAAACAATCGAAAACAAGAACTGACGACCGAACAAATGACCTTAAGAGCCAAAGCTAACGATAGATCTGTTGTGCTTTGGCTCTTTTTATTTGTGTTTGCTTTGTGCTGCAAAATGCCATTAAATGCCTGCGACGCCGGTGATTTTGTTTACGAAGAATTCGGCCTTAGGTGTCAAAATATCGGGATTATGATTAAAAATCTGCAGGCGGCCCTTAAAATGAATATGCCAAACTCAGTTCAAATGCGCGCAAACATTTCGAATGAATGGGTTTCGTTTTACTTAAGCCACGGCGAAGAACCGCCTGCAAGCTTTACGAAGGTGTTGCCCGAAATATGGAAAGAAACCATGACATTTGCGGGGCAGAAAATTACTGATTTAGTGTTTGAAAGAACCCATCCCGACGAAGCCGATGAAGTATGCATTGTTTTCGATATGCTTGCATTAGAAAAAAACATGAGCAGTGCGCACGAAGCGATGAACTCCTGGAAATCAGAATCCCAAAAAGAAGTGGGTGAATCTGTGGCGTCGGTTACCAAATGGTTAGGACAAAACTTAAACGCCTACATCGAAGTGTCGGGTGTTGTCGCAAAAAATTACCCCGCATACGAGAGCCGCAGAGCAAATTTTATAAATTCTATAAAAATGGAATGGCAAGAAGTATTAAAAGCATCCGGTGATGTTCAAGAAGTTTTGGCAAAATTTACAACCTCAAGGCTTGTTAATAAAATTCTTCTTGAGTATAATCGCTTTAAAATAATGCTTTTTTATCGTTAAATTATGAAACAAAAACCTTTTACTCAACGTTTGTTAGCAAAACTTACCCCGGTTTCTGCCTGTAAAAAAGTTGCAATTGCAGTTTCAGGCGGGTGCGACTCTGTTGCTATGCTGCTTTTGCTTCGTGAATGGTGCAGAATTAAGCGCATAGAGTTTTGCGTATTTCATGTCGATCACAGCATGCGCACGACGAGCAGCGGCGATGCTGAGTGGGTGTCACGATTGGCCCATTCCCTTGATATTGAATTTTATTCAAAAACTGCGACAAAGGCCGATCATTTACAAAACACAAATCTTGGCAAAGAAGGTTGGGCGAGACATTTTCGATATTCTGCTTTTGCCGAAATGATGAAATTTTCAGGAGCCGACGTGATTGCAACCGGGCATAATGCCGACGATCAGGTTGAGACAGTGTTGATGCGCCTTATGCGCGGGTGCTCGTGGCAGGGCCTTCATGGAATAAGGGCCGAAACAAAATTAAATTTTGGCGGTGAGGTGTTGCGCCTTTGGCGCCCGGTTTTAAGACTGAGCCGCGCAGAACTCGAAAAACTGCTTAAACAGAGTGACATTAAATGGCGTGAAGACGAAACAAATTCGACCGACTTATATTTGCGCAACAAGCTGCGGCACACTCTGATACCGGCCATGGAACAAATTCAGCCCGGCTCGGCGGCACATATTGCGTCATTGGGTGCAGATGCCTACGACGTGCAGCGTTATTTGACGCGCAATGCCGCGCGGTTTTTAAAGAAATATCGTGATGGTGCGGTTTTGATTGTTAACAGATGCCCGGCGGCAGTGCTCAGACGCGAGATAATACGGCAGTGGCTGGCAGACAATGCGCTGACAAACTGTTTGAGCAGGGCCTTAATTGATAGGATAGATGATTTGTGGAAAACGCATATCAGCAATAAAACCGTGTGCCACCGCCATTTTAAGGTGGTTTGGAGCAAGAAACGTCTTTGCTTAGTGAAAAATGAAGAGGTCGGGCGTGGCGGGGTCGGCAGTGAGCTGGACTAGGCGCTGTTTGCCCGGTGAAGACAGAATAATGCGATAAAACCATTTTTGTTCGCGCTTTGCGGACTGCAAAGATACTGTGTAATTGGGCAGAGTTTCGAACTCGGTCGGAACCGGCAGCTTGTCAGGGTAATACTTCAAGTCTTTCATTTGCTGGGTTACAGCCGATTCGGCTTTGTAGTCTAATGTTAATATGTTGTGAGCGGGCGTTGCTGAGTGAACTTTCAAGCCGTTCATTATATAGGCCGCGACGAAAATAACAAGAGTGACGGCAACAGAAAGCGTGATTCGTTTTAAGGCGTTATTCATGCTTGTAACCTCTTAGTGCAAAAGAAGTGAAAAACGGTATCTCTGCTGTGTCTGCGGGCAATAATCTCACTGTCAGCAGGTTAGGTAACTTCACGTTTGTCCAGAAAGCGCCGGTTTTTAGTTTATCGATCATTACTTTTTCAGATTTCTTTGAATGGTCTGTTCTGATTAGCTTGCCGTCTGTTATGGCGTATGTGGCTATGTTTTCTTTATTCGCGTTTACAAGTGTAACTTTGTTTTCGCTGACAACGGCCTTTGCTGTAATAAGCGTGTCGGCGCGCATTTCAAGGACTATGTCAGTGTATTTTGCGTTTATGTCGAGAACATCGCTTACCGGGCTGAGTTTAACTGTATAAAACCTAAAACAGGCAAACAACGTAACTGCGATAATAAGTGCCGCAGTAATGGGCAATAGCGATTCGAGTTTAAAAGCGCCTTTTTTATTCATATGAATCGTTCCCGTTTGCCTGCGAACCGCTTCCATTAAGCGAAATAAGCTTGTCAAAGTAAATGCGGCTCTTCATGTTGTTCGACGTATAATTGACCTGGCAAATTACCTTGTAAAAGTTGTTGTCGGCAATATAATTGTCTATCGAAAAAGTAAAAGGCTTAAAGGCCCAAAAGACCTCACTGTCGTTCGTTTCATTCATTTGGCTGCCGTCGGGCATCAGTGAATCAAATAACGTGTGAGGTGGAGTGGCAGAATTTTTGTGAACCACAACAGGTGAATTAGATACTATTTCGGGTAAATAATCAGGCGACAGCGCCCGTTTTGCTGTTAATGTTTCGGTTGCGTGGTGCGCAAGCAGTGTTGCTAAGTATTCGTTTTGTGAGGAAGGGTGCTTCGGTCTGCTCAATTGAAGCATGTAAACCACCGGGTATAAGGCGGTTGACAAAATAGCCAAGCAAACCAGCAACTCAATCAAAGTTGCGGAGTCTGAATATTTTTTGTTAGATTTTTTAGGATTATTCACTTGTCTTGTTACTATTCTGCTGAGCAGGCGTATACCACAAACCTTCGTGATTTGTCGCTATCCAGTTCATGTCAGTGTCAAAGAAGATTTCTGCGTCGGGGGCTGTAATATCCAAAAACTCGCACGGATTGCGCCAAACACTTTGTCCTATGGTTCCCCATGATATGCCTGCCTCTTTGGCGAGCCTGTTCATGCATTGCGGAAGCATCAGAGCCCCGCCGAAGAAGTTTCCGTCGGGCAGGCGCGATCTTGTTTTAGTTTTGGCCAGCGTGCGGTTGTAAAACTCATACCAGCCGTCAGAAAGCCCTGTTAACGCCATAGAATCTGATATTATCAGCAGTTTTCCCGAGTCGTGTGCTTGAGTTATCATCTGCACAATTTCGGGTGCTATATGTTCGCAATCGCCGATAAGCTCGTAATACAGAGTTTTGTCGGTGAGCGCATAACTCAAAATATTCGGATTCCTATGATGAATAGGGGGTAGGGCGTTAAAAATGTGTGTAATGCAATTTGCGCCCAATTCAACAGCATGAGCTGCGGTTTTCCAGTCGGCGTTCGAGTGCCCTAACGACACTTTTATGCCCATTTTTACCGCTTCTTTTATTAAATCGCTCGCGCCCGGTAGTTCGGGGGCAACGGTAATAACTTTAATCATTCCGTTTGCAAGGGCTTGCCATTTTTTTAAAAGATCGACAGAAGGGTGTATCAAATCTTCGGCAGGGTGTGCGCCGCGCCTTTTATACGACAAAAACGGCCCCTCAAGGTGAATTCCGTGTATAATCGGCAAAGTTTTGCGATTTTTTGCAACATTCGAAATGCTTAATAAAACCTTTTCAAAATGCGGTTCGGGGCAGGTCATGACCGTTGCTATAAGCCCGGTAATCCCGCTTGCTAATACTCCGTCAAGCATTTCTTCTATTTTTTCTTCATCGCCGAAAGCAAAATCCCAACCCATTGTACCGTGAAAATGCACGTCAATGATGCCCGGTAAAACATAACCGTCAGTTTTTTCATCAAACAGCATTCGTTCCTGCGGGTGCGCAAAATTCTTTTCTTTAATGATCTTAGGCTGTTTCGAGCTTGTAATATAATGCTTGCTCATTGGTGTTCTCCTGGCACTTCTTCGTTTTCTGTTTCGTTTTGCAGTTTTAGGTTAACGGTTAACATTGACATTAACAACGAATGTGCTTCATCCTTAGTTATGTTTTCGAGGGTTCCAAAAGAAAAATTCTTTTTAAAAGCCTGAAACTGACTTTCAGACATTTTTTCGATCTGTCTGAGCTCTTTTCGATGAAGCTTGTTCATTTCAATAAGTTGGCTTCTCGTGACCTCTGACATAGTTTTCTCACCGGTTAAGCGTTCTGTAGCGCAGGCTGCTTTCTGGGTTTGCGTTTAACAATAATTTTACCTTTTTTAAACGAGTCTGCGATTGCAAGAGGCACTTTGATTTCGGCAGCCACCAAATTGGCCTTAGCTTCTTGTTCGGCAGCTTTATTTTCTTGAGTCTGGGCTTTTGCCATCGCAAATCTGCCCTCGGCTCTCGCCTGTGCAACTTTTTGGTCTGCTATGGCCTGTGCTTGTTTTAAGTGTGCGCCGATATTGCGGCCTACATCTATGTCAGAAATGTCGAGAGACACAATTTCAAAGGCGGTTCCGGCATCAAGACCGGATTCTATAACATACTGAGTAAGCATTTCGGGCTTGTTCAATATAGTTGAGTGCTTTTCCGCTGAACCTATTGCCGAAACGATTCCTTCGCAAATTCGCGCTACAATTGTGTCTTCTCCGGCGCCCCCAACCATAGTGTTTAGGTTGGCGCGAACCGTAATGTTTGCTTTAACTATAAGTTCGATTCCGTCTTTTGATATGCCGTGTATATCTTTTATGTGCAAAACCTTAGGCTGAACACTCATTCTGACGGCTTCGTTGACGTCGCGGCCTGCTAAGTCGATTGCAGTAGCCTTTTGGAAGTCGAGAGCGATTCTTGAGCGGCTTGCGCTAATCAGTGCCCTTATGACGCTGTCGATGTTGCCGCCGGACAAAATATGAACTTCAAGTTTATCGAGGGGAATAGGCAAATTGGCCTTGTTTGCTTCGATATATTTTTCAATGATGAAGTGGGTGGGAACTTGTCTTAATTGCATTGCCACAAGTTGAAAAATGCTTATGGGAACATCGCTCATTTTGCACTGCAAATACAGCATGAAAGGAAATATCTTAATCAGATACAAAAATATACCTATTATTGCCGCAATTATTATGAATAACACCCAATGCATAGTTACCCCTCCAATGATTGATATACATGCAATATCTTACACTCTATTTAAACAAACGGCAACAACAAAATCAACACGTAATAACGCTTTATGTGTTATATTTATAAGAAAGATGTAACAGGAATGATAGACAAAAAGGGGGCCATATGGCTAACCGCACCCTGACACCTCGCGAAAAATTCATCGCTATTTCTCTGCTGGTCTTTACGGTCATTGCTTTTTCGTTCATAGAAATTATCGTAAAGCCTGTTGCATCAGACATAGCGCCTCTGCTTCTTAACTTCTGGAGATTCGCCATCGGTGCCGTTATTTTGTTGCCTGCTCTGTTCATTTTCAAAAAAGCTGAACTGCAAAAATTAACCAAAAAAGATGCGCTTCGCCTTTCGCTTATAGGAATTCTAAATATTTTTATTTCAATGGGCTTTTATGCCTTGTGTATGAAGCATTCCCGCGCTTCGACCGCAGCGGTTTTGTTTTCTGCCAACCCCTTAGCCACCAACTTTTTCTCGTGGCTTATTTTAAAAGAAGCCATGAGTAAAGAGCGTGTAACAGCACTGACTTACGGCTTATTCGGAATCATCTTAATCGCATTCAAAGCAGACTCAGCGGTCGATACGCCTTTGGGCATAACCGCCGGTCTGATCGCAATGTTTGGCTTCGGATTCTACACAGTCATGGCCAAGCCCATGGTCGAAAAATACGGCGGCTTAGTCGTTTTCGTAGTAAGCACCGTCGCGGCAGTAATTATGTATCTGCCCTTTTTATATCTCTTAGACTTAGGTTTTTGGCCGCCTTCACACACCTGGCCCAATCTCTTGGGTGTGGGCATCTTAGGCACAGGCTTGGGCTTTTTCACCTACATGAAAGCCATGGAATACCTCTCAGCAGGTCAAACAAGTTATTTGTTCTTCTTCAAGCCCCCCCTGGCAATGTTCCTAGCCTGGCTCTTGTTGAGTGAAAATTTCTCTCCCTCAGCCGCTGCAGGTACCATGCTCATCATGCTCGGCATCTTAACCGAAATAAAAGTAAAAAAACAACAAGCAGTCGCCAATGACCCCAACCCAAATTCACCCACACCTTGTCAGGAACCTTAATCATTTTTATTCAATAACATCAACAAAACTGTTCAATAACTTGTTAAACGGTCAGGAAACTTGTTCGCCCTTGCAAGCCGCTTTCAGCCCGCGGTTTTACGGAAATATGCAAGTCGAAGCGGACTTTGAGCGGACATCTCGATGTGTTCCTTCAAAATTCATGGACACTTTATCGCAGCTTGTGTTAATTTGTAAGCAGATGGCGGATAGAACCACATCTTGGATAAATGTTTTAGAGAGTCGGATAAACTGGTTAAAAAGTCGGTTCGAACGTACAAAGCTACGCTATGCTTAGCTCGCTCAATCAGTTGTTATACATAAAAAAAGAAATTCAGACCGATTAAGAATATCGATAAAGAACTAAAATGAAGGTTCTATTTGCTAAAGATAGACATAAAAGAGTATTAGTGTTGCCAAAGGAATATAGCATAAATGAAAAATTTCAAAGAAAAAGCTGACCTGATTTGGCGAGTAGCAGACCTGCTTCGAGGAGACTATAAACAATCAGACTATGGAAAAGTCATCCTTCCGATGACTGTGCTTAGACGCCTGGATTGCGTATTAGAGCCAACCAAACAGAAGGTGTTGGATTATCTGCCCAAAGTAGACTCTTTGAAAGAAAGTGCAAAAGATCTTGCTCTGAACAAAATTGCGGGGTTCAATTTCCACAATAGAAGCCAATTCAATTTTGATAAGCTGATTGCCGACCCGAATAATGTTTCTGCAAATCTCAGAAACTACATCAATGGTTTCTCGAGCAGTGCCAGAGAAATTATTGAATATTTCAATTTCGATGCTCAGATAGACCGTATGGATGGCCCTCAAGCTGATATATTGTTTCGCGTGATTAAATCCTTTCAGGAAATTGATTTGAAAGACATGGATTCCATGGAAATGGGTTATGTGTTTGAGGATCTGATAAGAAGGTTTGCGGAGCAATCCAATGAAACGGCCGGGGAGCATTTTACGCCAAGAGAAGTTATTCGCTTGATGGTAAATGTGTTATTCATCGAAGACAAAGACATTCTCACTCAAGACGGCATTGTTAAAACATTGTATGACCCTGCTTGCGGTACTGGCGGAATGCTTTCCGTCGGAGAACAATATGTTAAGGAACTCAATCCAAAAGCAGATTTGAAAGTATTCGGGCAGGAAATCAATCCGGAATCTTATGCGATTTGCAAATCTGACATGCTCATCAAGGGCCAGAATCCCGGAAATGTTAAGTTTGGCAATACCTTTACGATAGATGGCCTGGAAGACGAAAAGTTTGATTACATGCTGTCAAATCCACCCTTCGGTGTGGACTGGAAAAAAGCTGAAAAAATCATTAAAACCGAAGCAGAAAAAAAA
>JAQVCG010000114.1 GCA_028689875.1 Candidatus Rifleibacteriota bacterium
TTTAAACTTGTCTATGCAATAATACGGTGATACAATGGAGTCGTCAGAAATATCCTCAGGAGCTGTATAAATGTCAAAACTACTATATGTCAGATTATTTTTTCTGGCATTCGTTTTATCGTTCTTACCAAACTATCTGACAGCAGAAAATCTGCCTGTTATTATCGCTTATGAAATAGAAAGAAAAGGAAACTTTTTAGAGGAACCTGGTAACAATCCTTATGAAGTTTTAAGGAGATTTGGCAGAGCAATTAATAAAAATCAAAATTTAGAATCTGAAAACCAAATTTCAGCTTCTTTGTTTGATTTTAAGAAAATCAATCAAAAGGATTTTCTAAAACCTGTATTAGAAAACAATCTTTCAAAAGAACAAATAAAAGCTGCAAAAGAGCTTATATCAAAATATGAACAAGATTTTAACTTGTTAATTAGCGAAAACACTGACGAACAAGAAGCTATAATTGTAAAAATAGCTTTTGAAAGCAAACAAATAAGTGAACTTATCGACAATGCTTTAAATGAGTCTTCTGAGACCAAAAACAAACTCAGTGAAAATGAAAAAGAACAAATTAGATTGCGCATATTGCCTTTTATAGAAAATTCAGACTACTTTGTTGGAATTTTTTCTGCATCAAACAACGGATTTTTTTCCAATATGAAGTTAGTTTCAAGAAACAATGAGTTTCCCGAAGCAAGAAACAATATTAGCATTTCTGATTTTGTTAACAGAGACTCTTTAGCCCACATTGTGCAACACCATGGTATCAACGATGTAGAAAATAATTACTTGGAACTAAAAAAAATACCTCAAACAGAATTAATAGAATTAACGCTTTCAAACGCAGGTCTCAGCCTAAAAGATGACATTTTAAAAAACATGGCAAATGAAAGCATAACCTACATAAACCTAGAGCCCAGCGGTAGTGGCGGTCTGCCAGACATAAGAATTGTCGCCCCCATACCGGATATAAAAGCATTAAAAGCAAACTTACCAAAGTTAAAACAACTTTGCGTTCAGACAGGTCTTTTTACAGAAATCAAAGAAGAAAAATTTACCTCAGTAAAACTAAGCTTTTTTATGTTTCCCCATATTGCAATTTATACTGGGTTGATTGACAATTTTTTAATTATCGCGACTGGGTATGACAACCTTATAAAAGAAATGAATTTTGTTAATAATGTGCAAAAAAACAAAATTAATAAAGATAGGATTTCACTTGCTAAATATAAAAAATACATAAAAATTAACTTTGATAATTTTAACACACAATTGCAAAGATTGCTTCAATCACCTCTATTGCAAAACAAAGGTATACCGCCATTGCCTAATTTAAACTTTTTAAACGACCTAACAAATCTGACGGGAACCTTTGAAATAACCCCTTCTGAAGCAGTTATTAGGATTGATGTTCCCATCAAGCAGATAAAAAAGTAGATAAACAATTCCGTTTTATGTTATGATTATTTACCCAAGTCGGGAGGAAATCAAATGACTATAGCACTAAGAAAATCGTTTATATTATTAACGCTCACAGCCACACTGTTTGCGCTAGGATGTGGCGGTGAAACTTCAGAAAAAAAATCTGACCCGAAGGCAAGTTTAAGACCAGCAGAGAACAAAGGCGAAGATTCGGCTTCATCTGCTTCTCCTTATAGTGGAACTGTATTAAAGTTGGGAAGAATTCCTTTTACCAATCCCTCAGAAATGGTTAGAAAACACGAAGCTTTTCTTGAATACTTAACCAAGAAGTTGGGTGTTAAACGTGTAACACTTCAAACTGCCCCCGATTACTCAAGCATATTAAACCAGCTTGTTGCTGACAAAATAGACATAGCGTGGTTAGCAACTATGACTTCAGTAGATGCAAGAAAAAAACCTGATGTAGAATTGCTTGTAAAGCCAATAAGATTTGGTTCCACTTCATACCGCGGAATTATTATTGCTCGTCAAGACAGCGGAATAAGAAGTTTAAAAGATCTTAAAGGGAAGAAGTTTGCTTGGGTTGAAAAAGAATCAGCTTCTGCTTATATTTTCCCAAAAGCAATGCTGCTCGAATCAAATATTGATCCTGACAAAGATTTTAGTGAAGTTGCATATCTTGGCAAGCATGATGCAGCAGTATACAGTGTGTTGCTAGGTAAATATGACGCCTGTGCTTGTTATGACGATGCAAGAAACACATTGAAGGATCCGTCAAAGGTTAACGAACTTACCATAATTGGACGGACGCAAGATATTTGCAATGAACCAATTGTTGTAAGAAAGACCCTTCCTGCTGATTTAATTGAAAAAATTAAACAAGCTTTACTAGATTTAAATATAAAAACAGCTGAAGGTCGAAAAGTATTAGAACAACTTACAGACGTCCAGGGATTCGCACCAGTGGATCCAAGGGACTATGATTATGTTGAAAAAGTTAGTAATATGCTTGAAAACAAATAAACACTGGACAAGCTTGTGAAAGAAACAAACTCAGAGATGAAATTCTCGATTAAAATAAAGTTTATCGTCGGCATTGCTTTTCTTGTCGGCCTTATAATACTTTTAAATTCAATCAATACATCTTACCGAGAAAATGATTTACTGACTGCTTCAATGAACCAGTCTGGGCAGTTGTTGTCTTCTACTCTTGCAATTGCTTGTCAAGACCCAATAATAAGCCAGCAATATGATGCGTTTGTACCCTACACAGAACGCATTATCGCAGGCGGACAAGATGTACAAGAGATATCAATTCTTGACATAGACGGTGTGTATTTAGCGCACAGGTCTAGAGAAGATGCAACTGACAGTAAATTAGGACAAAAAGCTTCTGATGAAATAATAAAGCAACTTGATTCTATTGATAAATTTGCACAAGTTCCCACCAAAGATGGAAAATTTGTCGACTATATTTCTAGCATAAGAGTAGGAACTTCAAAATTTGGTTCTGTAATCTTGCGCTATAGCTATGATAGCCTAGCAGAAAATAAAGCAATAAGTTTGCAAAGAAATATTGTTATTGCATTAGTTGGCTTACTCGCCGGCATAATTATATCTGTGATATTAGCTAAATTTATCACAAAAGGACTTGACCGTCTCGTTGAAGGAACTAGGGCGATTGAACGAGGTGACTTAAGCTACCGCATACCTGCCTTGTCAAAAGATGAAGTCGGAACTCTTGCAGATAGCTTTAACAACATGCTTGAAACTCTTGAAACAAAGAACAAAGCCCTCGACAGAAAAATATTTGAAATAGAAACTTTGTTTAAAGCAAGTCAAGCCATGAATTTTCAAAGTGACACCGATAAGCTCATAAAGCAAATTTTGGAAATGGCAGGAAAAGCAATTGAAGCAGAGCGTTGTTCAATAATGCTGCAAACTGGTGGTTCAGTTGATGAGATTGAAACGAAGATTGTGCAAAACTTCAAAGGCGGCCAAAAAATTATAATCCCCGACAATGTTGTAAAAATACGAATTGGCGAAGGAGTTGCAGGAACAGTATTAAAAACCGGCAATAGCATAATAGTTAATGAAGGACACAGAGATCCACTTTTCAAAAGCTTTGAATTGACAAGCGAATACGAGAAATCCATAAATAGTCTGATTTCTGTGCCTTTAAAAGTTAAAGATAGCGTAACAGGTGTAATAAACTGTGTTAATAAACTTTCAGGTGAGAAATTTTCAGAAGAAGACCAAAGATTACTTGAAGCATTAGCCCAACAGGCAGCTATGGCAGTTGAGCACGCTCGACTTTATGAACTTGCTATAACAGATGGCTTAACAAGGCTATTTATCCATAGATATTTCCAAGCAAGACTCGAAGAAGAGATGATACGAGCTAAACGCTATCACACTACCTGTTCTCTGATAATATTCGACATTGACCACTTTAAAAAGTTTAATGACACATATGGACACCAGCAAGGCGATATAGTTCTGATAGAGGTTGCGAAGTTAATTAAGCAAACTGTTCGAGAAACAGTTGATATCCCAGCAAGATATGGTGGAGAAGAATTTGCAATAATTCTTCCGGAAACAGATGTAAAAGGTGCACATCTTGTAGCAGAAAGACTCAGAAAGACTGTTGAATCCTTTGATTTTCCTGGACAAGAAAAAGCCCTTAAGGTTACTATTTCTCTCGGTGTAGCAACATTCCCCGATCATGCTAGCGTTAAAAATATTTTAATTAAAAAAGCTGATATAGCTCTTTATGCTTGTAAAGACAGCGGCAGAAACTGCTCACTAGTTTATGATGATAGCTTTGCAGAAAAAGCCGAATAGATAATTTATTGTGGAAAGCAGAGCTAATAATTCAGAGCTTAATAACGTCCTTAGTTGGCTAGATAAACCTTCAAGTAAATTTACCGAAGAGAGTCGTCTCAAAAATTTAAATATTTCAGAAGACAAATTAATACATGAAATAAAAATTGGAAATGTATTACTTCCAAATAATCTAGTATTAGCGCCAATGGCAGGTGTAACCGACGGGTCCTTTAGATTACTTTGTTCAAGACTTGGAGCGGGGTATTCAGTCTCTGAGCTTGCAAGTGCCAAAGCAATAACGATGAAAAGTCGCCAAACAATTGACATGGTAAGATTTCAAGCTCAAAGTAGACCATATGCAGTTCAAATTTTTGGTTCTGACCCATCGACTATGGCTGAAGCAGCCTCAATAATTGACAATTTAAATATTTGCGATGTTATTGACATAAACATGGGTTGCCCTGTTTCGAAAGTTGTAAAAATTGGCGCAGGGTCAGCTCTAATGAATAACCCAAAACTGGCATCAGAGATAATAAAAAAGGTGTCTGCGGCAGT
>JAQVCG010000032.1 GCA_028689875.1 Candidatus Rifleibacteriota bacterium
AACTTTTTTTTGCAGTCACCTCAGGAGCAATGGACAGTATGGTTGCTAATTATACTGCAACCAAAATGCCACGCAGCAAGGATAGACTTTCCCCTGATGGCAAGCCCGGTTTGAGACCTAAAAGAGCTCTAAATAGTTATGTGCAAAAGCTTAGACACCTCTACAAAAGCAGTAAGATTGTTATTGGTGGTATTGAAGCTTCTTTAAGAAGATTTGTGCATTATGACTTTTGGGAAGATAAGCTCAGAGACCCAGTTTTGTTTGATGCTCCTGCTGACATTATGGTTTATGGTATGGGCGAGGCTGTTATTAAAGAAATTGTTAATTGGTGTAAAAATAGACCTAATGAAGTTCCACAAATTCCACAAACTTGTATAAAAGTAAAACATAATGAATTTCGTGAAAACTTAAACAAAGAATTTGAATTTTTGCCATCAGTTGATGACTGCAAAAAAAGTAAACGAACTTTTATGGAATTAAGCCAGAAAATAGATGTTTCTGTAAGACCGGACTCTAAAATACTAATTCAAGAGCACTTTAAAGGGGACATTGTTTGTTTCCCGCCATCTGAAGATTTCTTTAATCAAGAAATTCATATAATGGATCATTTGAATTATAACAGGATGAGCCATCCTATATATGAAAAACCTATT
Source organism: Candidatus Rifleibacteriota bacterium (assembly GCA_028689875.1). GTDB lineage: Bacteria > Muiribacteriota > Ozemobacteria > Ozemobacterales > Ozemobacteraceae > MWDD01. The sequence goes on from JAQVCG010000032.1 coordinate 654, forward strand.
CCCGGACTGGAACCAGTTAAGTTTTCGATTCAGTCACATCGGGGTTGCTTAAGTGCTTGCAGTTTTTGTGCCTTAGCTTTACATCAAGGCAGGATAATAAGGTCAAGGCCTATTGAAAGTATAATAAATGAGATAAAGTCACTTACTAAGCATCCTGATTTTAAGGGAATAGTAAGTGATATTGGCGGTCCTTCGGCTAATATGTACGGGTGGGAATGTAAAATTGGTGGTTGCGGAACAAGGATGTGTGTACACCCAAAGGTTTGCCCTAATTTGAAACACAGTCTAAAACCTTTGGTAACGCTTTTAAAGGCTGCTTCACAGGTTCAAGGAGTCAGAAAAGTCTTTCTTGGTTCAGGTTTACGATATGACCTGATAAGAGATGATGAATGGGATCTATTTGAGTATATTATAAAAAACCATGTTTCCGGACAATTAAAGGTTGCTCCGGAGCACTTTGATAAATCTGTTTTAAGCCTAATGAGAAAAGGTGAAAATGCTGATTTTAATAAATTTATACAAAAATTTTATAAGTCTTGTGAAAACATGGGCAAAAAATTATATGTTGTACCTTATTTAATGACTGCTTTTCCTGGGAGTGCAAATGCTGATAAGGTTTTAAAAGACAAAATAAATGAATTGCGCTTAGCACATGAGCAAATTCAAGAATTTACTCCTACTCCGGGAAGTCTTGCCAGTGCTATGTATTACACTGAACTTGACTATAACTATAAAGAAATTAAAGTTTCTAAAACCACAACTGAACGAAAAAAAGGGCGTCAAATAATACAAAAATTTTGATTGATATTTTAGATTATTTTTATTCAAATGAACCTTGTTATGTCGATGAAATAGATCGGATAAGTGAGTCAACCTTGTTTTGGAACGAAAAAGGTGGCTGGTATTTTATGCCGGCTCAAAGAGATTCTGCAGATTGGAATATCGCGCGTATGGTAGGCTCTGCAAATTCTGCAAAAAATAATTTAAATAAGATCAAAGCCGATAATTCAATATTTTTGGTTCCTGACAATGAATATTCAAATTTTTCTGAATATACTAAAAAGGGCAGTTTGCTCTATTTTGTTTCAGATAAATCTAATAAATCTAATACGATAAAACACGAAAAAGTTATAATGTCATATAGTATTGAAGTTAGGCAGAACCAGGTATTTTTGATATACCAAGATTTGGTTGTCGGATATGTAAAGCCAATAAGAGAGTCTAAAAATTTTATTGAAGTTTATATCGAAATCAGACCTTCTCACCGGGGCAAAGGTCTGGCTGTGTGTTTGCTAAGCACTGCAGTAGAGTATTTTTCGGGGCAAAATAAAGGGGTTGTTTATATAGTAGAAAGCACAAATTTAGCTTCGATTAATACAGTTAAAAAGGCCGGTTTTAAGCACACAGAGACGATTTGTATGTTTCAAGTTATATAGTAATGAAAATAGTTGACTTATTTGTGCCAAAACTTCTACAATAGCTAAAAGGTTTCAATTTAACCAACAAGGAATGAGTGAGGAAATACATATGAAAGCTGTGATAATGGCAGGTGGATTTGGCACGCGTTTAAGACCCGTAACTTGTAATATTCCTAAACCTATGGCTCCTTTGGCCAACGTGCCCATGATGGAACATATAGTCAATTTGCTTAAGCAATATGGATTTGACAGGGTTTGCTCAATTTTATACTTCCAACCTGAAGTTATTACTGATTATTTTGCTGACGGAAGCAAGTTTGGTATTAATATGGAATATCAAATGGCTGCAGCAGACTATGGAACGGCCGGAAGCGTAAAAAATACAGAAGAAAAATTGAAAGATGAGCCGTTTATTATAATTTCCGGAGACGTTTTAACTGATTTTGATCTTCAAGATGCAATAGACTTCCATAAAAAGAATAAGGCTATGGCGACTATGGTATTAACTAGAGTGGCAAACCCTCTTGAATACGGGGTTGTAATAACCGCTGAAGATGGAAAAATTATTCGTTTCTTGGAAAAGCCAAGTTGGGGAGAAGTGTTTTCGGATACAATAAACACGGGAATTTATATATTAGAACCTGAAATTTTAAAATATATACCGGAAAAAACAGAGTTCGATTTTAGCAAGAATCTTTTTCCATTAATGCTAAAAGAGGGTTTGCCTCTATTTGGTTATATTGCAGAAGGTTACTGGAAAGACATCGGCAGTCTTGATGAATATGTGTTAGCTCACCAGAACGTTCTTAACGGCGACGTTAAAATCCAGATTCCCGGAGAACGTTTGAATATAATCGGAAGAGATGTTTGGGTTGGAAAGAACAGTAATATTTCACCAAAGGCCAAATTTAAGGGTGGTGTCGTTATTGGCAATAATTGTGTTATTGAAGACGGAACAAATTTGGAAAATTGTGTTGTCGGAGATGACACTGTTATTAAAAAGGGTTCTACAATAAATGGTGCCACAATTTGGGCCAATGTAAAAATCGGTGAAAACTCTAAAGTTGGAAAAGCTGTTATAGGCAACAACACAATTCTCGAAGACAAAGTAACAATTGAAAATGGTGTAATAATAAGTGATAATTGTATTGTCGGACGAAGTTCTTTAATTCGTGAAAACGTTAAAGTTTGGCCAAAGAAACGTGTTGAAGAAGGTTCAACGGTTCTTGCGAGCATTATATGGAATGATAAATGGAGCAAGAACCTGTTTAATGACTTTGGAATCGTCGGACTTGCAAATATTGAGGTTACTCCCGAAATAGCATCAAAAATTGGTTCTGCATTTGGAAGCAGTCTGCCTAAGGCTTCGAGCATAATTGTATCTCGTGATTCAAATAAAGTAAGCAGAATGATAAATAGATCGATTATATGCGGCTTAACTTCTGCAGGGATTAATGTAGCCGATTTGCGCTCTACTCCGGAGCCGGTTGCAAGATATAAGCCGATTGCCTTTATGCGTGGCGGCGGCGTTCATGTTAAGGCTGCAGACAATAATCCTGATCAGTTGGAAATTAAGATATTTGATAACGAAGGCCGCGACATTTCGGTTGCACAGAAGAAATCTATTGAAAGAATATTTAATAGGGAAGACTTCAGACGTTCATCGGTAAATGAAGTCGGTGAGATTTCGTTCCCGCCGCGTGTTCCGGAAAACTATAGTGAAGAATTGCTCAGATACGTTGATACAGCATCAATCGAAAAACGCAAACTTAAGGTTGTTCTTGATTATGCCTGCAGTGATGCAAGCGGAGTATTTAATACTTTCCTTGGAAAACTAAACTGTGAAGTAATTACTTTGAACGCATATCACGATGAAAACAAGGTTTGGGCTTTGACTCCGGAACAGTCTCAGAATAATGTTTCTTCGATTGTAAAATCTTTGAAAGCTGACCTTGGAATTGTTATGGGTAATGGTTCAGAATCAATTACAATAATTGATAATCTGGGTAGAACAATCTCAGGAACAAACGCAATGCTTACCTGGGCAAAATTAGTCTTTTCAATGGTTAAAGGTGCGAGAATTGCAGTACCTGTTTCGGCAACCGGTGAAATTGAAAAGCTTGCAAAAGAGTTTGACGGAACAATAATTAGAACTAAAACTAATGTTCGAGCTTTAAATGATGCTGCATTAAATGAGAATGTTGAAGCTTGTTTAGATGAACGAGGCGGAATCATTTTCCCTGCTTTCCAGGCTGCTTTTGATGGAATTATTGCAACAGTAAAACTTTTTGAAGCAATTTCAAAAATCAATCGCCCTTTATCAGAAATAGTTGACGAAATACCTGCGTTTTTCACTAAATGCTGCAGAATACCCTGCCCATGGGAAGCCAAAGGCAAAGTTATGCGATATGCTATGGAATATGCAAAGGGTAAAGAAACTCATCTGATTGATGGAGTTAAAATAATTCTTAATAAAGACGAATGGGCTCTGGTTTTGCCTGACCCGGACAGACCATTTGTAAATATCACAGTTGAAGCAGCTTCTGATGAGAAAGTCAATGCATTGCTAGAGGATATGGTTTCTTCTGTTGAAAAATGGAAAGCCGCGGAATAATTAAGTTTTAAAAAAAGCACCGAAAATTTATATTTTCGGTGCTTTTTTGATTCAATTGCTTGATAGTAATTTATTTATAAAACCTTTTAGCTTTTGAAATAGGCTGTCTCTTCTGTATACAGTTTCGCCACCAATATATAAAGCTGTGGGATATAAATTTTTAATTTTAGTTTTATTTATTCTAAACGGGTCTCGATTTAGGCAAACAAAATCTGCCTGAAACCCTTTTCTTAAAAAACCTTTATATCCTGATTCTTTTGTTAATTTGTGGGGCTCGGATATAAAAATAGCCAGGGCTGTATTTAAATCTATTTGTTCGTCAGGATTTTTATGATTAACAAGTGAATGAATCCCCAGTATGGGATTGATCGGCGTTACGGGACTGTCTGAGCCTCCCGCTAATATCAATCCGGAGTTTAAAAGAGTTTTGAAAGGATTGCACTTAAGAGCTCTTTCTATGCCCAGTTTTTGAGCGTATAAACCGGTTTCTCCGCCCCAATAATAATCAAATGAAGGTTGAATACAAATAAATGTATTGCTCAATTTAGCATTTCTGATGGCTTTGAATGATGGGAGAACAAAATGCTCTATTCGATGCGGATGGTAGGAGTTTCCATATGTATTTCTTGCCCAGGCATAGCACGAGGTAATGATATCGTTTGCTCTGTCTCCTATGGCATGCATTGAAAGTTGTAGTTTGTTATCAGCAGCCATTTTAAGTATTCTGATAATATCTTCGGTTTGTCTGTATAGATTCCCTCTGTAACCCGGCTCATCAAGGTAATCTTCATTTAAAGCGGCTGTTTTGCTTCCAATTGAACCGTCAACGAGTAAACAACCACCAATTTGCTTCCATTTGTTGGAAACAGCTAGTGCGGGGTCTTCTGATTGATGGTAAATTAAAGCTTTCAACTTGCTTTCTTTAAAAAAATCAGCAGTTAAAATAACATCATCTTGAGTGGTTTCATTGCCTTCTAAGGCATGGACAGTGGCAATGCCTTGTTTGAAACATGCTTCTTCAGCCAGTTTCAAAGCCTTTATTTTCAAACTTTGAGGCAATTCGTTTAATAATTTGAATGATAAAAAATTATAGATTTCACCTGAAATAAGGTTAGATTCATCATTTATGCTTGTTTTTAATTCAGAATTTTGAAGTAATTTGTTAGCCCAATTCTTTGTTACAGTATTTATTGCAGCAGAGTGAAGGTCTGCACGTGCAAGCCAAACAAAACTTTTTGGGCATATTTTGTCTAATTCTTTTAGTGTTGGGAGGCGTTTATCTTTTAACAGAGATTCTTGTAGGTTCCATCCAAATACATAATTATTTTTTTTACTTTCTTCTATTAAAAGTTTAAAAATCTTTTTCAAAGAATTGACTTTGTTAAGTTGGCAGCCGAGTAAAGAAATTCCTGTTTGTAAGAAGTGTACATGGGCATCTACGAATGGTGGAAAAATAACGGCGCCTTTTAAGTCGACCTTTTTGCAATCTAAAACTGTATCATCGCTAATGCTGTTTCCATATTTGCCAATTTGTTTAATTAAGCCGTTTTCAACAATCATAGAATCAAAATCAGTTTTGCTGAAGTCCGGCAGGTTTCTTGCTGAAAAATTATAGAAAAAAAACTTATTCGTATTAATCAAAAAGGGAGCTCTTTAAAAAATTTAGCAGTTGAAGCCAGTAAATATATAAGTGATTTGATTGGCTTTGCAAGAAAACCAAAAAGCCATGAAATCGGTTCTGAAAGTCTTGTAAGGCGTCCGAGCCAGAAAAGCAATATATAAATAGTCAAGATCGCGCTTAGAATAACCGTATAAAAATAAGCTATTCCCTTTTCTTCGCAATCTTTGCATATGCAATCTAATGCGCAGGGATTATTTTTGTTACCTAAAAATCTGCAGGCAATCTGAGATGGTGCACTATTTGCAACAACTCTATTTCTACAATTTTTATTGAGATATTTAAGCAGTATCATTCGTTTAATATAGCAAATTATTCATACAAGGACAAGTGATAAATCGTAGAAGGGGTGTGTTTTTATGTTCTTAAACCAAGCAATTCGTAAATAGGAAAACTTCTCGTTCTACCCTTAATTGGGGCTCTGGTTATATAATTTACCTGGCATTTGCCTTTTAGAATACGTATTGTATTTGGGCAAAGAATTATTCCTGTTGAGTTTGCAAGTTTCGCAAATGCTTTAAGTCGGGAGGCCAGGTTTACCGGATTTCCTATTACTGTGAAATCGAGTTTTCCGTGTAAAGAGCCGATTTTTCCTGAAACTGCATCTCCGGAAGCTAAGCCGATTTGTATCTTAAATTTGCTTTTTTCATAGGCCTTAGTAATTTCTAATGCTGTTTTACAGGCATAATATGCATAGTTAAACACTGTGTTTTTGTCTCTGAAAACTATCATCAAAGTGTTGCCGATCAATTTATCGATTTGTCCATTGTTTTTTGTGGTAATATCATCAGCAATGTCAATTAGTTTTCCAATTTCTTCTGTAGTTGTTTTTAGTTCTTCTTTATTTATCAAGTTTTTTAAGCCGTGTAGAGAGCAAAACAAAATGCTTACCTGAATTCTTTCGCCACCCGGAATTAAAGAGGAATCTGTATTAAGTTCTTCTAATAAATCTGTTGGCAGGTATTTCATCATTTTTTCTTTTTGGCGCAGGCCTTTAGTCATGTCGTTAAATGCATCAACAAGGTTTTCAAATTCATCGCCTGATTTATAAGTAATATAATTATTAAAGTTACCTTGTTCAACATTTCTAGCGCCTTTAATAAGAGTTCTTATCGGTTTAACCAAAAATCGTCTTAAAAAATAAACAATAGAAAGTGTAGCTAAAATAAAGTAGACAGATACTAATAAGAATTCTTTCTGAAGTTTTTCTTCGGTTTTCTGTTTATTTTCGATGAGTGTAATTATCAACAAGTTAAGCCTCGAGAAAATATTGGTATTTATAAAGCTTTTTGAAGTGTAAAGCGAGTTGTTGGACATGGTTTTTACCATATTTTCGAAAAGCGGCTGCAAGGATTCAATTTTTGCCCCTTTTGGAATTCTGAAGTTCGCTTGGTTTGGCAGTTCATTTCTTTTTTCAATAGGTATAAAACAATGTTGGATTTTAAAGTTATTTTTTTCAAATGTTTCAGTGTATTGAGGTGAAATTGACAAAAACTCATCGAGTAAATCTATAGTATTAAATGTGATAGCAGCATAGTTCTTTAATGAAATGTTGTTATTGTTTTCTTTGTCTTTGTCTAAGAGAGGAAGATAAGAGTAAACTCTGCTTAAACTGCTGTTGTCCGCAATTATCATTTTTCCGCTGCTTTCAAAAACAGCAGAGTAATTGCTTGATTCAATATTGACAATGCTCTTTCCGGTTTCTGATCTCATTTTGCTGTTTAGTGGTATGCTCCTTAATGCTTTTTTTAGCACAAGATATAAAAGTTTTTGAGATTCTCGCTCCAATCCCTGAAGTCTGTTATCAATTTTAGTTTTATTATTTAAGAGATTTCGAGAAAGGCTTCGGGAATTATATAAGGCATTGTTTTTTTCATCATAAATAATTACTTCATCTTGATTTTCTTTATTGTAAACAATTGATCTTTCTTGGTTGTCACTCATAAGCAATACAGAAATTGCCCCAAGAGATTTAATTCTTTTATTGAAGTATTCTACTGTTTCTTCAAAGGAGAGAGAAGATATTTCTTCGGTTATCTTTGCAATGGCAGACTCTTTTGATTCAATAAAAGATTGAAGGGCTTTGCTAAGGAGGTTAGCTTGTAAATTACCTACGTTCTTCATTTCAACTGTTCGGTACAATTTGCTGTATTCTTGTTCAAAAATCAGTGCTGATGCAAAAATTGAAAACGGCAGCAATGAGGCAGTAAAAATGCTCATCATAACTCTTGCAAATATGTTTAATGAAGAAGCGTAGCCAAACAAGTGTAAATTTAAAAGAATGATTGTAGCAAGGCAAAAAAGAGCTAATCCGGGCATTTTAGCCGTTTCTATGAATTGTTTTAAAGGATGTTCTAATGCGTCACTGTTTGCAGTAACCTTTAGAAAAATGAATTTTTTGTTAATTTTCTCTACTTGTAAGGGGTAAAAGGTGCCTTTTGTTATAAGTCTGAGAGTAAACTCATCAGATGGAAATCCTAAGAGACTTATTGTTCGTGAATCTTCTTTAAAGCTGTGTTCAGCCTCTTGTGTGTTTTTAAAGTAAATTTCAGGATTTTGAACAAGTTCATAACTTCTTATTATATTATCATTCAGACTTTTAGATATTCCAAATTGCATTATTTTTTTTACCGGAATATCTTTTTCTCTTATTATAACGAGTGTACCGCCGTATGTTTCATTTGTTTTTTTAGTTCCGGGTATGTATGTTATTATGATTTTTCCTAATTGAGTAACGGCGCTAATGAATGGTGTGGGACGGTTTGGAATCAGTTCTATGTTTCCCGGTGTTTTTAAAATGTTTTTAAAATGTGAAGCGGCTCTTATAAAAGCCGGAGATTTAACTATTGAAGTTTCGACAGTTAAAAAAGATGCATCTCCGTGATGTTTTAAAATTTCTTTTGATATGGTTTTTGGTATTGGATTGAGATGATTTAATAGTGATGGAGCCAGATACATATCTGAACTATCAGTTTCTGAATTAAAATTAATGAGTAATGATATGGGTATTTGTGTTGTTTTAAAAAAATCATCAGATACTTTTTTTGCGTTGGTGGGCTCAATTAAGATGTTTTTATGCTTTTGTATTATATTTTCGACAAAGGCTGTGTGAGTAAGGTCAGTTTTGAATGCATGAAATTCTTGTACAATTTTAAGTTTTGCAGATTCTTTGTGATAAAAATCAGTTTCTTCTATTATTATATTCCCGCCAATAAGTAATAATATCATTGGTAAAATAACTAAAAATATCCATATTAAGAGCAAAAGGTAAGGATTTGCCTTTAAATTTGATGTTATTACTGTCTTGGATTTATTCATTTTATTTCCAGAACTTCTGGGTTTTCTTTTAAAGAAACTAAATTGAAAGAATGAGATATTAAGTTTGCTGTTATTTTATCAACAAAAATTTTAGTGTGTTTTCCGGTTTTTGTAAGGGCTTCAATTTCCTCTGCTTGTTCTAATACTTCACCAAACAGAATAAACTCACGCCTTCGGGATTTCTGACCGGCAAATCCCATAATTATATTGCCGGTTGCTAAGCCGATTCCATTTTCGATAGTCAACATATTCTTTTTTTGTCTTTCTTGATTAAACAGGAAAAGATTTTTTTTCATGTGGACAGCGGCTTTCGCTGCTCTTATTGATGTTTTTTCCAGGTTTTCGTTCGGGTAAAATGCTGCGATTAACGCATCTCCGATGAATTTTTCAATTATGCCGCCATTTGCGACAATGGCCTCTTCCATTGAAGTAAAATAATCATTTAAAAGGCTTACGACTGATTCCGGAGTATTTGCTTCCGATATCAGTGTGAAGTTTCTTATATCTGAGGCAAGTATTGTTACTGTAGTTTCATTCATTGGAGCGTCTGTATCTTTTTTAAGAATAGAATAAAGGTTTTCAGAAACAAATCTTCTCATCTTCTCTCTTTTTGAGAGTTCTTTTGCCATAATGTTAAAAGATCTTGAGAGTTCAGTCAGCTCGTCTCCGGTTTCGATTACTACTTTAGTATCATAGTTGAATGATTTTATTTGATTAACGAACTGTATGAGACTTTTTATTGGAGATAAAAATGATTCAGAAAGGGCCTTTGAGAGTAATGACATTGAAATGATCGAATATGCCAACAAAATCAAGGGTAATGTCAGTGTGTCTGCAAATGAAAACCCGGGTTTATAAATAGTTGCATCGGCCGTAATAATTATTGGAAGGTTTGCGCAAAATAAAGAAGATTTAACAAGATATTTGTTTTTATCATTTATAATTTCGATCTGTGAAGATCTATTAAACAGAGTTTTAAGAGCGTGTTGAAACATTCTTTCATTGTTTGTTACATTTTGGGCAATTATTTTGCTTAAATTATTTTTGTCTCTGAAAAAAATGCAGTAATCTATATTAGAATTTTTATGTGTGTCTTGAAATAGTTTTTTTGATTCTTCATACAGTTTTTTAATCTTTGAAACGGTGTATTCAGGGGAATAGAACAAGTTGAAAGTCATTGCTTCAATTTTATTCGGATTATTGGCTTCGGCCAAAAGTTGAAATGTTGTTTTTTTTATAAACGTGAGATGATTTAAGTTTGAATCTAAGAGACTTTCGGCAGAAATTCTTTTGTGGGTTGAAACAGCGTTCCAATAATCTAATGTAAAGCCTAAAAATAAGTCCATTTTTGCCTTATTTTGCAGAGCTTCTTTTGTGTTGTTCGGTAATTTAAGTTCACTGAATATTTTATAATATCCTAATGAGTCAGCGGGATTCAGATCTAAATGCCTATAAGTTGTAAAACCCAATATGTTGACGTTTTTATCTAAAATTCTGGTTTCGGAAATATATTTGCTTCCGGGAAATTGTCTTGTTCCATAGGTGTTTTCAAGAAATTTATTTGATGAGGAAAAAGAAAAATATAGGTCGGAAAAGGCTTTTTTATATTTTTGAGAGTCAATAATCAGTCGCCGATCGTTGTCTTCCAAAATTTTTTCGAATAATTTGAAGCGCTGTTCAATTCTTTGGTTGCAATCTGAGATTTCTAAGCTTAAGTTTTTATTTTTAATTTGATTGAAGACAAATATGAAGCCAATCAGGGGGAATACTATAGCTAATGCTACTGCCATTCTTAGCTTTGAGGTCAGCCCAATTTCGGCCTTATTTCTATTCAATATTGAGTTTACAAAAATTATCCATAAAATCATTATTGCAATTCTTAAGAAATTTTGAGTAATTGCCAAATCAATTGAATATTTTGATTCCAGTTCAGAGATGTCGATTGTCGTTGCCAAGCAATTATTGTTTATAAACATCAAAACATTAGTTGATAACTCAGAAGATTTAATTGAGAGATTTTTTGCGTAAGTATAGTGTGCGTTTGGAAACTCGCTCAAATAACAGTATTTATTTCCGATAGTCAAAAATGTCGGAAGTTTGATTCGTTTTTTATTTTTTATTACTAAAATCTCTCTATTTATATGAGAGTCATTTTGTTTTCTTAAAGCATTTTTTAAGAGAAGTTCATGTTTGATATCTGAAGAATTAAAGCAGAAATAGTCAGCTGCGTCATAGTTTGGTTTATTTGTGGCTACCGGATAAGTGTTGAAAATTTGAATTGAAAGTTGGTCACCGAATTTTCCGGAAAAAAATGAGGCTGATTTTCCGCTTGCTGTAGGGATATTTGAAAACAATGACAAATGGTCATGAAAAAACATATTGGCAAAGTCATCTGTTCCCTGTTTTTTATGAATATCTATAAAGTAATTTAAAACGGCATCGGCAAAATTTTCTGCTTCTTTGTTATTGTTGAATATTGGCAAAGAACTTATGATTGAAGGTTTTTTATTGAAGTTTTTAAAAGCAGAAATTATTGGTTTTAAAGAGTGATTTTCAATTAAATAAGAATTCGCTTTTTCAAGGTAAGTTTTATCGAGAATATCTTCGTCGTTTGTATAAAACAAAGGTCTGTTAGAATTTAGATCGTAGTTAGTGCCAAAAGAAGTTTTAAGTTCATCGAAAACGCAGTCAATATAACTTGTAGGAGTTAATTTTGTTTGGAAGTCTTCCATTTCGTTGAGCAAGGTTTCTTGAATTGCTACAAGCCTGCTTTTTTCGTCTTCAATTCCCCGGTTATATAAGAAATTACAAAGCCAAATAAGAGGTGTTAATGCAAAAAATGAAATTATTGCAATGTTTTTTAAGCTTTTAAATATGTTATTGGAATTGGACATGCGGGAAGTCTAGCATAAAGATATTTATGAAACAATCGCTAAGGATCGTTAATTTAAATCATATTTTTGTGTGTTGCAATAATTGCAAATTTATCTTTATCTATGATATCATGCGGGCACTATGCGCATAACTAACAGAAAAAGACTGCATCGCTTGTTTTTGTTGATAACTATCTTTTATCTTATTCCAATTTGCTGCTTTTCGAAAAACATAGGTCTTATAGGAGAAGATCTTTTTGATCACAGCGGCGTTGTTTTAACGGTAAATGAATATAAACGGGAGGCTTTTCTTGGTGGTTTAAGAGCACAGGGGCCGCGGGATCAGATACACCTGAATGTTACTTTGGTCAACACCGGCAAAGGAAATCACACAATAAATCCACTTGAAGACTTTTTTATTGAGATAAATACCCCATTTACCCCTTCCCCTGACTCAAATAAAACTGCAACTATTGAAACCTTTCAGCTTTTTCCAACTATGCAGACCAGAATAAATCTATTTTTTATAGTTGATGCAAGCCAAAAGTCGGTGCCATCTTTGTTTTTTAAAATCAACGACAACTTGATAAAGGTAATTTGTGATACACAAGCGGAAAAGGCAATAAAAGACGGTTCAAGCATTTCTTTAGAAGAGGCTATTCAGGTGGCCAGAGTTCTATTAGATGCCGAAAAATATGATGATGCGAAGAGGATTCTTCTTGGAGCATTAATTCAAGATTCAGGAAATCCATATGTTTTGATGATGCTTTCTCGGATTGAAGAAGCGCAATATGAGCCTGAAACAGCAGCTTCTTATCTTGAAAGAATTCAACCCTCAAGAATTGAGAATGCGGTTGATGCTTATGCTTTTGCAACCATGGCAATGAAGCTTGAGTATCCGCATATTGCAATAAATATTTTGCAAGAATTTTTTAATAAAGGCGAGCTCAACAATGAGCAAAAGCTTTTACTTGCCAGAGCATACTATTCAGAGGAGATGTTTCGAGAAGCCGAGTTTGTTTTGTTGCCTCTTATAAGCTCGGGAACAGCAGATAAGTTGGCGCATTTTACCATGGGAAATGTATTTAATCGCAAAGGTGATTTGAATCGTGCTATTCACCAATGGGAAATGGCGATTGACATTGATACACAATATGCAGAGGCGTATTTTAATATAGGGGTTGCGTATTTTAAAAAGCAAGATGTTGAGCGTGCCAGAGAATACTGGCGAAAAGTATTGGTTGTTAATCCCGATTCTGAGACTTTAAGAGCGGCGGAAGATGCTCTTAAAGCGACTCAATTTTAATTTTGATCTAAAAATTGGAGAAGCTTAATGGCTATGAAAAGATTGGTTAGTGGTATGCGTACTACAGGTTCTTTGCATTTGGGGCATTTAGAAGGCACCCTGAAAAATTGGGTAAAGCTTCAGGATAAATACGAATGCTATTATTTTGCTGCTGTATGGCACGCATTCACTGACAAATTTATGGAAAATATTCCGGTGCTGGTTAAAGATATGGTCACAGACTGGCTTAGCGTTGGGATAGATCCAAAAAAAGCCGTTATATTCAGACAGTCGTCTATGTTTGAGCATGCTGAATTGAGCACCATTTTGAGTAATTTTACTCCATTAGGCTGGCTTGAAAGATGTCCAACATTTAAAGACGCTGTGCGAGATGAAGATACGAGATCCGGCGTTTCAGCAGGTAAGCTTATGTATCCGGTTTTAATGACTTCGGATATCGCAGTTTATAATGCTGAAGTTGTTCCTGTCGGAAAAGATCAATTGCCGCACTTAGAACTAAGCCGAGAAATAATAAGACGTTTCAACAGCTATTGCGGGGAAATATTGAAAGAGCCTGAAGCTGCGTTGTCAGAGGTTCCTATGTTACTTGGAACAGACAACAGAAAAATGAGTAAATCTTATAATAACAGTATCGAACTTCGTGAAACTGCAGATAGTTTAAAAGGAAAAATACAGCAGATGATCACTGACCCGCAAAGAGTCAGACGAAATGATCCGGGTAATCCTGAAGTTTGTAGTGTTTATTCATATCACAAGGTTTATTCTCCCGAGCATTTACCGGAAATTTGTGAAGGATGTAAAACTGCAAAAATCGGGTGTCGCGACTGCAAAAACATGCTTTTTGAAAAAGTTAACAATATGTTAGAACCTATAAGAGTAAAACGAGCTGAAATTGAGGCAAACAAGGGTTATGTTGAAGATGTAATAGTTTCCGGCGAAAAAATAGCTCATAAAGTTGCCGAAGAGACAATGCACGAAGTACGAAAGGCCATGGGTTTCATTTAACAATGAGTGTATATCAGGTTAAACTACCTGTATTTGAAGGCCCCTTTGATTTGCTCTATCACTTAATTGAAGAGCAAAAGATAAACATATATGATATTCCTATATCTCATATTGCCAACCAATATTTGGAATATCTTCAGATGATAGAGATCCTTGATATGGAAATCGCTTCGGGATTTCTTGTAATGGCGGCCACTTTATTAGAAATAAAGTCGAAAATGCTTTTGCCAAAAGAAAAACCGAGCGAAGACGGGTTTTATGATGAAAATAATGATTCTGAAGAATTTGAAGAAGATGCCAGACAAGTATTGGTTGAGAAGCTCTTAGAATATAAGAAGTTTAAGCTGATTGCTCTTGAATTAAGAAAAATGGAATCAGAAGCCTCGAGAATATACACAAGGTTTTCAAATGACGAGCGCAGGCCGGAAGAAATACTTGAAATTAATGTTGGGCCTCTAGATTTGCTGAATATTTATCAGGCGCTTGTCAAAAGCCGCATAAATCCGCCCATACACCGGGTTGTAATGGATAAAATCGGAATTACGGAAAGAATTAACGAAATACGAGAATTATTAAAAAACTTTAAGAGTAAGGTCGTTTTTTCTGAGCTTCTGAGAAACCCCAAAAACAGAGAGGAAACAGTAATTTCTTTTATGGCTGTTCTCGAAATGGTTAAAGCGGGTGAACTAGAGGTGGATCAAGACAAAAGTTTTGCTCCGATAATTGTAAATCGATTAAAAAAAGAATTAAATGAAAAGGTTTTGAATGAACAAGGAGATCAGGAATATGCACATTGATGAAGATTTAACTCCTCTGAGCAAAGAAGAGTTAATGCCGGATTTGCCAAATTTGGTTAGTGAAGCTGATTTTGAAGCTATGTGTGCAGCTCTTGACGGATTACTGCTTTTGCAAAATAAGCCTATAGGCCTTGAAAAATTGGCTGAAATTTTAAATACAAATATTCAGACTGTTGAAAAGGTCGTTTTAACCAGAAAAAACGATTATGATAACGATGAAAAGAGCGGCTTACAAATAGCTATTCTTGAAACCGGTGTTCAGTTGGCTACTAAGGCTAAAGTTTCACAGTTTATTCAGCGCATGGACGGACAGAAGTTGGTTTCTTTATCTTTGCCTGCTCTTGAGACATTGTCAGTTATTGCTTTTAAACAGCCAATAACGAAAGCAGAGATTGATGCTATTCGCGGAGTAAATTGCGATGGAGTTGTTTCAACGCTTTTAGAGAAAAAACTAATTTTTGTATCGGGCGAAAAGCAAGTTATTGGGAAACCGAGGTTATATTCGACAACTCAAGATTTTCTGTTTTACTTTGGAATGAAAAGCTTGAAAGAATTGCCGATTCCGAGTGTAGATATACCTACTGAGCTTACTCCTGAAGGACAAACCAAAGAAAAGCTTGAAGACAATGTTCTTGATGAAAAAGAGTTTAATGAAAGTCAGGGGTTTATGACGATAGATAAAGAAACGCCTGAAGAAGATGAAAACTGGGAGAACTGACTTGCCATTTTCGCCATATATAAATTTTAAACTAGATAACGGTATTGAAGTTTTTGCTGAAAATATCGACACTGTTCAGAGTGTGTCAATCGGCATGTTTTTGCGCAGCGGTGTATTGTACGAAAACGATAGCATGCGAGGAGTGTCTCATCTTATAGAACATATGATGTTCAAGGGAACACTTAACAGAAGCCCGAAAGATATCGCAAGTGAGTTTGACCGTATTGGCGGTTGTTTAAATGCTTTTACGGCCAAGGATTACTGCTGTTATTATGCACGAGTTGTGAAAGACAAACTTGAAGTGGCAATTGATGTGCTTGCAGACATGCTTATAAATTCTCAGTTTGTTGATGAAGAGTTAGAGCGTGAGCGTAAAGTAATTCTTGAAGAAATTAAAATGTATGAGGACTCACCTGACGAAATAATTCATGAGCTGCTCGGACAAAATATTTGGAAGAATTCAAGGTTGGGAAATCCTATTCTTGGGACTTCTAAGACTGTTAGCAGTATGACTCGCGGTGATGTGTTCAATTTTTTTAAGAAGCAATATGTCGCAGAAAACTTATTGATTTGCGTTGCCGGTAATTTTGAAGAGGAGACGTTGAAGAAAATACTGATTGAAAAGCTTGGCTCAATGCGAAAAGGTTCATTTGATGGTGAATTTTTCAATTTTGATACAATGGCTCATTCTTCGGTTTTTATAAAAGAGATTGAGCAGGTGCATTTGACGCTAGGTGCAGAAGGCTTGGCTTTCTCAGACGACAGAAGATTTCCTTTGACCATTCTGAATGCTGCTTTTGGCGGCGGAATGAGCAGCAGATTGTTTCAAGAAATCAGAGAAAAAAGAGGTATGGCATACACGGTTTACTCATACCATACATCGTTTAAAAATACAGGACTTTTCGGCATATATGCAGGAACATCCATGGAGCATTTATCCCAGGTTCTTGAATTGTTTTATTCAGAAATTCGCAATATTGCAGAGAACGGTTTAACAGAGTCAGAATTAGATGACACACGCGAACAGATAAAAGGCACTGTAATGCTTTCTCTTGAAAGCACGACAAATAGAATGAACCGCCTTTCGACAAAATTTTTATACGACACAGAAGTTAAAACTCCTGAAGAAGCAATAAAGCCATATTTAGCAGTAAATTCGCAACAAATAAAAGATGTTGCTCAATTAATACTTGATGAAAAGAAGATGGCTATAACAATGATTGCTCCGAGCCAAAAAGCGGTTGATATTTTGAAAAAATCACCTTTTTCTCACCGAGAACTAACAGTTGGAAAATTAGGTGCAAATGTTCTTAAGTAATAGCAGATGAGCTAATAGAAAGGCAGTAGAAATGGATTATAAAAGTCGTATTAAAATGCTGCGAGATCAATTTACTTCAAATTACACTGCAATGTTGGTTACCAACCTTGCTAACATCCGTTATTTGTGCGGTTATTCCGGTTCAAACGGTACTCTGGTGGTAACAAAGCGAAAAGCATTCTTTTTTACTGATTTCAGGTATGCTGAACAAAGTAAGAAAGAAGTTGGTGATGCTGCTGAGATTGTAGTTATTCAGAAAAATGCTCAGAAGGTTATTTATGACAGAATTAAAAAGCTGGGTATAAAGGCAATTGCGATTGAAAAAACTATGTCTCTAGGAAAGTTTATTGATTTTTCTAAGAATTTTACGGGTGAATTGGTTCCAACCGAAGGACTCGTGGAATCTATAAGACAGATAAAGCAAAAAGAAGAAGAGACTCTTTTGAAGAAGGCTTTTAAAATTGCTGACAATGCTTTTGCCGAATTAATGAAAGTTATAAAACCCGGATTAACTGAAATTGAAGTGGCTGCAAAACTAGAGTTTTTCATGAAGTCAGCCGGTTCTTCTATGCCCAGTTTTGATACAATAGTTGCATCCGGACCGAATGCAGCTTGTCCTCATCATCAGCCTACTGATAGAGTTTTGAAAAAAGGTGAAATGGTGAAAATTGATTTTGGAGCTACCTTCAAGGGATATCATTCTGATATGACCAGAACCATTTTCTTGGGTAAAGCAAGCAAGGAATTTAAGAAGATCTATGGAATCGTTCTTGATGCTCAGAAAAAATCGATTGAATACGCAAAAATAGGCGTTAAATGTGCAGATGTTGATGCCGTTGCGAGAGAGATCATTACTAAAGCCGGTTATGGCGAAAATTTCGGGCATGGGCTAGGGCATTCATTGGGGTTGGATATACATGAATCACCTTCTTTGTCAGCTTCATGCAATGATATTATAAAAGAAAACCACATCTTCACTTTTGAGCCGGGCATATATTTGCCGGGGTGGGGCGGAGTAAGAATCGAAGATGTTTATATGATTAAAAAGAGTAAACTTGTAAGGTATACAAACACGCCTAACGAGTTATTGGAAATTAGTTGCTGAGTTTGTCCATAACGTAGTGGACAACCATAATAGGGTTACTATCTTTAATTATTATGGCTTCTAATACCGGAAAACAGTCTGCCCAGCCTCTGAAACTGGTGTTTATAGAGGCGGGAGAGCTGTGTTCCTCGCTCATTTCAACCAGGCGGCCGCCTTTTTGAAACTCATATAGTTTTATTCTATACTTTACGGTTGAGCCTTCCGGAGTATTTATGAGTTTCCCGGAGGTAACTGATATGGTAGTAAATGCTGTGTCTGATATTACGTCATAGCGTGGACTTGATGAAAAATTTGGCGTTTTATCAGACCAACTGATTTCTTTTTCAATTGGCGTGTAGGTTTCTGCACCTATTGTGTAAGAAAGCTTATAAAGACCCGGCGCAGCGTCTTCGTCAATAAAACATCTTGTTTCAGAAATTATGTGGTTTGACGAGGCGCTCGGACGCAATGTTCCCCCGTTTATTTTATCGCCATTTGGAAATGACAGATAACCGGAAGCATTATCACGATTAATTGAGGCAACGATTATCTTTTCAGCTCCTGAACCGCTGGTGTAAGAGAAGCCGGGGCAGAACATTATATTCAATTCATCGTTATTGCTGTTTTTGCTGCTGCAACCCAAACTAAAAACGACACTCAATGATATTAAAGCAAATAGTATAAGTTTACGTATGTTCATATTAGTTTCCTGACTGCTTATATTCCGAACTGCGGTGAATTATAAACTTTAATTTTGCATAAAAGCAAGCGTTTTGAGTATCTTTGGAAAAATATAGAAAAAATGAAATATGTGTCTGTTTTTGTGGTAAAATGCGTAAAATAAAGTTATCATCGTTTGATAATACAATTAGCAGAGGTTCGTATGAAAATATTAGTAACCGGGGCAGCAGGTTTTATTGGTTTTGCTGTAAGTAAAAAATTGCTGGAACAAAATGTCGAAGTGGTTGGATACGACATTATCAACGACTATTACGATCCCCGATTAAAGTTTGACAGACTACAAATTCTTAACGAGTTTAAGAATTTTACTTTTGTTCATGCAGACTTGTGTGATAACGATAAAATCACCGAGACTTTTGCCGAACATAAATTCGACAGAGTAATTAATTTGGCGGCTCAACCCGGCGTAAGATACAGTCTTCAAAACCCCAGAGCTTATGTTGACAGCAATTTAGTAGGTTTTTTAAATATATTAGAAGCCTGCCGCAATAACCGAATAGCGCATTTGGTTTTTGCTTCATCAAGCTCTGTTTATGGCTCAAATGAACAAATGCCTTTTTCTGAGCATCACAATACCGATCATCCGGTTTCTTTGTATGCAGCAACAAAAAAGGCTAACGAGCTAATGGCTCATGCTTATTCCCATCTATACAATATTCCCGTAACCGGCCTAAGGTTTTTTACCGTATATGGTCCTTGGGGCAGGCCTGATATGGCGCCGTTTTTGTTCACAAAAGCAATTATAGAGGGCAAGCCTATTAAGGTATTTAATAACGGCCAATTAAAACGTGATTTTACTTATATTGACGACATTGTAGAGGGTATCGTAAGAATAACCGATAAGATACCCGAACCGAACAGTGATTATGACAGACAGAATCCGGATCCGGCTTTTTCTCATGCACCATACGTGATTTATAATATCGGTAACAACCAACCGGTCGAGCTTATGCGTTTCATCGAAATTATCGAAGAAAAAACAGGAAAAAAAGCGATCAAAGAAATGATGCCCATGCAGCCCGGAGATGTGCTTGCTACCTATGCCGACATAGACGGCTTGGCAAAAAACGCCGGCTTTAGGCCCGACACACCCCTAGAAACCGGTCTCGAAAAGTTCGTTGACTGGTATAAAAAATATTACGACAATTAAAACAGGAACAATCGATGGAACCCAATAGTATTTTTGAAACATATTTAAAACAAATTGCTGCGAGACTTACCGCTAAAGATTATACAAATGCTCTTGATCTTTGCCGGGAGATGAAAGCACGTCTTTATGCGAATGCTCCCGTTAACCCGGTTATGCTTGGTTGGCAGCGCTATTACCACTTTTTATGTCTGGTAAAGCTCAACAAAGATGATGAGGCTTTGGATTTGTATTTGGCAAAAGAATCGCAGCCTTATATTTTAGACCACACCCAAAGCAGTTTTATGACGTCTGTTTCAGCGGAGTTGGCCTGTGCACGAAAAGATGCGGTTCTTACGATGAAACTTTCGAGACTGGCTTGGGCTATGTCGTTTCACACACAAGACCCGGTATTGCGAATACAAAAGGCACAAAATGCGTGTATCTATTTTGAACGTCTTGAAATGAACCGCTTAAATTTTGGTTTTGCGAGATTTTTGACCGGCTTTGGCCGCAGTAACGAAGTGCCTGTTTTATATTTGCAGGGGCTCGAATGTTTAGCTGCAAATTATAGGCAATCTGCAAGTCTTACAATTGCAGCGATTTTACTTAATTCTGCTCCGCATATTGCTGAAATGCTTGAAAATCCGCCCGATGAAATAGACCGTGAAAGAATTAACGAGCTGGCAGAGCGGATAAATCGACTGCCTACCGTTATAAACGTATCAGGCGAGTTCGACAACGCTACAAGGCTTTTAGAAGATAATTTGCTCAGCGATTTGAATGATCTGATTAAAAAGCACCCGCTTTTGGTAAATGAAAACACTGATGATGGTGAAACTTTGTTGTTCAAGGCAATTGAACAAAGCAATCTTAGTGCTGTTCAGATGCTTATTCAAGCAGATTCAGATGTGCACAGATGTGAAAACAATAAGGGATATTCGCCACTTTTGACAGCTGTTGAAATTGGAAATACAGAAATTGTCAGAACTTTGCTGGATATTGGTGCCGACCCTGAAGCTAAAGATAATAACGGTGAGTCTTCGCTGATTAAGGCGGTTATTGACGAGCGCTTTGACGTGGTTTCTATGCTTTTGGAATACGGCGTAATCTTAAATCGTCGTGACGAAAGAGGTTATACGGCGCTTATGCACGCCACGGCAATGGGTGACGTTAAAACTGTAAAGATTTTGATTAGTGCCGGTGCAGACGCAGCGCTAAAAACCCCTGAAGGTGAGACTCTTTTAGACATTGCGCAAAAGTCTGAAAATGAAGAGCTCATTTCAATGTATACCCAGTTTTTGAAAGTAATTGAACAAATCGGGCCCAAAGACGAATAATTATCGGTTATTATTCGTCAGAATGAAATTTGCGTGCCATTTCAAGCAGGGCATGCGTTTTGCCGCGCATAACGGGTGAGGGCGGCAGTGATTCTATAAAATATTTGCCGTAGCTTTTGGTGATAAGGCGGCGGTCGAGTATCCAGACCGTGCCCCGGTCGGTTTTAGTTCTGATTAACCTTCCAAAGCCTTGTTTAAGTTTTAGGGCGGCAATTGGCATTTGATATTCGTTAAACGCATTTTTGCCGGAGGCTTTTATGCGTTCGTTACGGGCTTCTAATACGGGGTCATTGGGTGACGCAAAAGGCAACTTAACAATTATCAGGTTTCGAAGTGCTGACCCGGGTACGTCTACCCCTTCCCAAAAACTGTCGGTGGCGAATAAAACGGCATTCCCGTCTTCTTTAAATAGGTCAAGCAGGTGGTGGCGCTCTAAATCGCCTTGTTTGTAGCAGTCGAATCCGTATTCGAACAAGGTTTGTGAAGTGTTTTTGTAAAGTTGATTCAGGTGCACATAGGAAGTGCACAAAACCAGTGCACCGCCTTTAGAGGCTAAGATCATTT
>JAQVCG010000115.1 GCA_028689875.1 Candidatus Rifleibacteriota bacterium
TTAACAATGGCATTCACAGGCATGTATGGTAAATACGAAGAAGGAACACTTAAAGAAATAAAAGAAACACAAAAAAAAGACGGAAAAATGAGTTTTACTGTTCCAACAATAGAAGTTAACGAAAAGTTTAACTTTACGCCTTCGTATAACTTTCAGAAAAGCTTCTATTCTGACGGCACAGAAAGAGAAAATGGAGCCACACTCGTAAGAGCAAGCCACAAGTTCTCAAAGGTAGCAAACCTTGATTTTAACTACAATATATCCACATCAAAGGGTAAATCACCTTTTTACTTTGACAACGTTACAAGCACCGACTTAACTTCAACAAGAATAAGATTTTCTGAAAATTCTTGGACACTTAACCCAATTAACTTCAATTACAACAGAGTTACGAGAAAAATGGAACAAGTATATTGGGACTACACCAAAAGATCCTCTACAACAGCATACAGAACCTGGGAATTTTTCTTAAGAAGGGATTACGTACCGGATGCGGTGCCAATGTCAAAAATCAGGTTTGACAATCTTAAACCGGGCAATTTAAGCGCAAGATACAGAATGTCAACCAATCTGTGGTCGTTTGACACCAATATCACTATTCCAAAAGAATACGGCAGAATTACAAATACTTCATTTAACTACTCAACCGTAATCAGGCCGCTCTGGGCACTTAGCACATCGGGCAGCTACAACCATATTACTCACAAGTTCAGCCCGCTCACCATTGGAATAACAAGAGACCTGCATTGCTGGGAAGCAAGAGCAGAATATAGCCACGAAAGAGAAGAATTTTGGATAGAATTCTATCTTAAAGCTTTCCCGGGCGACAAAGGAAGATTCAGATACGGAATGGATGACAACAAGCTGCAAGCCAAAATCGCAGCCTATGACCAGCTAACCCAAAGATACGATAACTACTGATAAATTTACAAACCAAGCTCTGCCTTAGTAGTTGGAAAGCCACCAACAATTACCCAATTACCATTTGACAATTTCCATTCAATATCAAACACCTTATCTACGTTAATAGTCATACTACCGGAGTTTGCAACGGCTTGAATTAAGGTTCTTACGGTAAGAATCCCGGTTGTTTCATTGTAATTATGTCCCACTTCATCTTTGATTATAGGGCTGAATTTGTATGATGAAAGCGAGTATTGCTCAAGATAATCTAATGTTGTGGCTTGAATTTTCTCTTTCGCATCGTTGCCATCTTTATCTTTGAAATCATCGGAAAAATACATTAACAGATCATTTGTTAATTCTGTTCTTTCGGCTTCTGTAGATGTGGGAGAACTCATCACATCTTTTACAGACGCATAGTTAGTGTTTACGGCAGGATAATCATCTGCAAGTTTTGTATTGTCAGGGTATTTGATTTCGGGACCAACAGAAGAAGAGCCTCCACCACCGCAACCTGCTGCAAAAAGGCTAACAAGAACAATTAAAGACAGAATGAATTTTTTCATTTTTGATCTCCGATATTTTGACAACTTGAACATTTATTAAATTTAACCGAATAAAGTGATTTAGTAGGACAAACATTCGCGCAATCACCGCAATTCAGGCATTCTAACGATCCGACTTCGTTGGGAACGTCAAGATTAACAGGACAAACCTTTGAACAGGCTTTACAGTTAATGCACTTATCTTTATCAATTTTTATCTTACAGAAACTGATTTTGTTAAAAGGGGCATAAAACGCGCCCAATGGGCAAAGCCAACGACAGAACGGTCTTCTTATAAATACTGCAGCCAATAAAATTGCGATCAATAAACTAAACTTCCAAGTAAAAAGTTTACCAAGCTGTGCTCTAAGCTCCGGCTGTAAAATAGCTAGCGGAATTCCGCCCTCCAATGTTCCTGCCGGACATATAAACTTACAAAACGAAGGTTCGCCCATTCCATATTCATCTAACCAAAAAGCCGGCAAAACAAATACAAACACGATTAACACGACGTATTTTAAATATTTCAAAAAATCGTAGCCTTTAAACTTAGGCGAAGGAATTTTGTTCAGCAAGTCTTGCAAAAAGCCAAAGGGACAAAGCCAACCGCAAGCCGCACGCCCAACGACACTTCCAACAAGCATTAAAAAGCCAATAACCAAAACAGGCAATGATGTTAAAATAGCACTAAAACGCTCATAAAGAGTGTGATAAGCCGTTAAATCCAGGCCGCCCGCCCCTGCAACAGTAACTTGCAATGCACCTATAGGGCAAGAAAAGAGCGCACTCGGACAACTGTAGCAGTTTAAAAAAGGCACACAGCCCTGTTTTAAAGGACCCGTGTAAATAGAGCCTGCCTTTATACCCGCCACATAGGCGTTAGCAGATACAGCTGAAGTTATTTGAACCCATCTTCTAATTTTCATCCAAGTCCTATACATTGAGTACAGACCATAACAGCCTTGTTAAAGTAACTCAAATGTTCTCCATTTTTTATTCCGATAAAAATCAATAACAAAGCCAAGACTGCAATAATTACAGCCGGCAATTTGCTCTGAGTTCTGGATGTTTTATTCACTAACAATTTACCTCACAAAATCTATTACTTTTTTACCAAGTTCATTTATTTTATACACACCGCCAAATATTTCTGCACCTGGCCCATAAGCAAACACCGGAACCATGGATGCAGTGTGGTCGTCTGATGCAAAATGAGGCGCAACAACTTTGCCGTTTTTAAAAGTTTTTTTGTTGTCTAACGCCAATCCTGATGTTTCGTGATCAGCAGTAACAACAACAAGAGTGTTTCCATCGCGTTCGGCAAAATCCAAAGCTGCTTTGATAGCCGTATCAAAGTCTAATGTTTCGCTTATAATACCCTTAGAATCGTTGGCATGGCCCCGCAAATCAATCTGAGAGCCTTCAACCATCAAAACAAAGCCGTCTTTTTTCTTGTTTAATGTTTCTATAGCTTTTTCAACAAGTTGTCCTAATGTGAAATTTCTTTCTGATGCTAAAGGCATATGGCCCTTTGAAAAAATAGCCGAGAATCTATTGCCCCTTACCTTTTCTAAATGTTCGAATTTAAACACAACAGGCATTGCATTTCGCATTATGTCAAGCACGTGCACTTCGTCTCTTCTTCTGCTTCCCGGAAAAGACTTCGGATACAAATTTGAGCTGCCGCCGCCAACCATTACATCGAAACCGGCTTTAGCTTGCTGCAATGCAATGTCATCATAATGATATCTTGATTTAACATGTGAAGAAAATGCTGCAGGTGTTGCATGCGCCAATGTGGCTGTAACCACGATTCCGGTAGCCTTGCCTTTTTCTCTTGCATATTCCATTAGGTTTTTTACCGGTTCTCCATCAGGAGACAGTCCGACAACACCATTATTAGTAAGATGACCCGTTGCTAAAGCTGTTCCTGCCGCTGCAGAATCTGTTACTTCATTGTTGTTAGACGAAGTCATATGCAAACCTAATATTTTGAACCTTTCGAAATTTAAAGGCCCTTTTTCAAATCTTGCTGCTGTTATTTGAGCAACACCCATTCCATCGCCGATTAAATATATAATGTTCTTGGGTTGGCAACCATTGGCACTAGCAACAGAAGTAAAAAATACGCCAAAGATTAAAATAATAATACTTACAGTGTTTTTAAATTTAGACATTACATTTCCCTTCAAAATACTTTCAGGAAATGATTTTATCACTCTGGGTACATAAATAGCAACTCATAAAAACTACAACTTATCCCGTTTATCAAAAACATCTGTATTTATTGCGTCACCGATATCAGACCATTTCAAATCGGAAAGTTTGTCCACAGGAACCCCATCCCCGTCATTACCGCAGATTCGAATTGTATTAGTATGAGGATTAAATGTGGCATAAAGAATCACATCATTTTCCAATTCGGGATCTGAATAAGTTATTGAATCTAAAGAAACATATTTACTTAAAGGGCCGACTTCATCGTATTTTGTATGATAAAAAGTCCAAATGCCGGCAAAGTAATCGCCCAATTCATCATTTGCAGTGTCCCAACTATATCCTTAAGAAGTTTTTGTCGACAAGTGTAAATCAACAGCCGAAGCAAGATTTCTGGCTGATGCCAAAAAAGAAACCCGCCTTGTTTCAATCATAATCTTAACCACTTCATCGTACAAAGAAGGGGCAGCAATAGCAATAACTATCGCCATCACACCGATAACAAGCAATAATTCGGCTATTGTAAAAGCTTTTCTAACCTGAAAGCTGCTTTTCAAAAAGAGACCTCTTTAACATCACACACAAAGCTCAAAATAAATAGACTCTCAAGAATGAAAATATCACAAACAATATCAATTTGCAATCTGAAATAAATGGAAAGATAGCTTGAAACAATTTGACAAAACCCTCACTGTTGAGTAAGATTGTATAAATCGTTATACTCCCCGCAGGAGGGCTATTTATTTTGACCAGTCAGCGTAAAAACTATTTCATATCAAAAGACATGCAAACTAAGTTTGCCGGTACAATTTTGCTTTTGGCATTATTGGTTACAATAATTACCGCTTGCAATATTTACGTTCTCGGTTCATATTTTTATGACAGTAGCATTACACAAAACGAAGGCCGAACACTTTCAATGGTAATGGAATCATTCATAAGAGAATTTTGGCCAAGACTTGTAATTCTAGTATTAGTCAACATTATTATAGTTTTTGTAGTCAG
>JAQVCG010000033.1 GCA_028689875.1 Candidatus Rifleibacteriota bacterium
AAAAAAATCCGGGTATTAACCCGGACTGAAAAATAAGGAGGCAAACAAATCCATAAAACACTTCGGACAAATATGATGTTTTGTTTAGCTTAAAGTTATGAACAAAGGCGGATAACAACAAACATTGACAAACATCGCAAAGCGAAAAAATAAATATTCAGACGCAAACGAATATAAAATATTTTAAATTATTTTTTCTCAGCGACAAAATAACTGTTTAGAACGAGAGAAACTAAAATAAGTGCGGCGCCGGCGATAAGTCTTGAATAATTAATTTGCTGGTTATTAAAAAAGAAGTCTATAACAAGCCCGGCGGGTATAAGAGCATTGTTCATGATAGCCATTGTTCCGCTGTCTACGCGTGTTACACCTTTGTTCCACAAATAATAGCCTATGCCTGATGCTGCTACGCCCAGCCACAGCAAAGCAAACCATTGAGTTTGTGTTTGCGGAAGTTTGTTTGTGTCTCCCAATGTAAAAAATGCCGTAGTTGAAACAATTACCGCACCTAAATAAAACCAACCGAAAATTTCGTGATGTTTTAACTCTGCTAAATTTTTATTGTTTTCGTCTCGGGCTATTTTTTTGTAATAGACTTGTCCGAAAGCAAAAGATAAATTTGAAAGCTGAATTATCAAAAATCCCGTTAAAAAGTTTTCCTGCATCATGGTGTATTTAATTATGCCTGCGCCAATAACTGAAATAAGTGCCGTTAAAAAATACTTTGACCTGAATTTTCGGTCAAAAAGATCATTTAGCAGTGAAACATAAATCGGAGTAAATATCGTGTACATCAAAACTTCGGCAACTTGTAAATGCGAAAATGAAGTATATAAAAAGATGAACATAAATCCGAGTTGAGAAGCTCCGGCTGTCATAAGTTTCAGAGCAAGGCCCTTGTTTATTTTTTTTAACTGCATAAAAGGCAAAAAAATCAAAAGGGCAAGCAAGTTTCTGGCAGATGCCGAAAAATAGACGTCTACCACACCGGTCAAATAGTTGCCGATCAGGTTAAATGAAAAGGCCCAGATTAAAGTTGATATCCATAGATATTTCATAAATATTTATTTTTGCGATAATAGTTTATTTTTAAAAAATTAACAACTCTTAAATACTGTCTAGACATTGATTTGGAAAATACTTGTGAAAAAATTACAAATACTTCAAAAAAATGTAACAGAGGGCAGTATTTTTTCGTATTATTTTTGACCTAACAAAAGGAACCACATCTTATGAAAAAGCTCAGTAGTAAGGTTGTATTGTTCGCTGTTTGTTTTATTTGTGTCCACGGAAGCTGTGTTTTACGTGCTTCCGAAAATGTAGTCGGTTCGGCAAGTCTTGCGATTGCCGATGATTGTTATTTTGGCAATAATGTTACCCCCGATTATCAAAAGGCCTACGCTATATATTTAAAAGAAGCCCACAGAAATAACTCGGTTGCACAAAAAAGACTAGGCGATTATTTTTACGAGGGACGTGCCGGACCTCCAAATTATGAGTTGGCTTTTGATTGGTATTATAAGTCTGCACTAAATAACAATACAGAAGCCCAGGTAAGAGTCGCAGAATTGTATGGGAATGGCGACGGAGTTCTGCAAGACACCACAAAAGCTGTTGAATGGCTTTTAAAAGCAGCTAATAACGGGTCGACCGAGGCAAAATTTTTATTGGGTGTAATTTACAACGAAGGAGAAGGGGGTGCACAAGACTTAATCGTTTCTTACATGTGGTTTAGTTTGGCAGCCGAAGCAGGAAACATATATGCCGATAGAACCAGAGATTACATGGAAAAAAATTTATTAACAAGGGCTCAGTTGAAAAAGGCGATTGAATTACTAGATAATTATCAAAAAAATGGTATATTTGCAAATAATTGACCATAATTTAATAAGTCACTGCATTTTTGTTAAAGTAATGTTCGAAAAGATATATCTGGAGTTCGCTAATAATGAAGGAATTTATAGTTGTCGCTTTAATTATTTTTCTAATTTTATTCGTAAAAATTATTTTAAATCCGTCTTCGTCTGATCAATTTTGGAAAAAGCCTGATTCAAAGGCTATAGCACGAGCTTGCACCTCAAATATGCGCATTATGACCGGTGTAGTTGAAATGTATAATTTAGAGCATAAAGACTCTTTGAAATTGCCTGAATACGGCATGTTTCAAAAAGACGGTGTTTTGTTTAAACTTGGTTATTTAAGGCCCCTATTTCTAAACCGTCAGAAGAGTGTTTTTATAATTTTACAGGAGATTTTAGTGTAATAGATGATGTTCCGGGTGAATCCGGAGAGATATATTGTTCTTCTCATGGTTCTGTGGATGAAATTAGCCAATATGCATCCGGCAGATAAGATTTAAACAGAGAAATTTGATGATAAAAGTTACAGTAAATGATTTGATGCAAAAGGGCTACGAATACTATCTCACAAAAGAGATGGGTTGTGATTTTGCAGAAGGTTTTGACCCTGATCTGACTCCTAAAGAAATGCTCGAATTAGGGGTTTTTGGCGGCAAATACATGACAGACTGCCGAGGTGAGTTTCCTGCAGACTGGTATGAAAAAGCAAAACTTTGTCACGAGTTTTCTAATCCGCAATTAAATTATTTTAAGGTGCTTGCATCTCAGCCTTTATCTGTTTGGCGCGAAAAAGGCTGGATATACCATGAAGACCCGCGCGGCTGGTTTCAGTGGTATTGCCGCTATTATATGGGTCGAAGATGTGCCGATGACGAGAGGCAGATTCGCAGATGGAAAGCCATGAAGCGCCACATAATTCAGGTTCGTCGCAATTGCGTTTCGGGCGATATTCGATGTCGGCCCCGCCAGCGTCAGGCTCTTTTGCAATGGGCATATGACAGCAGAATGATGTGACAAATGCTGAACATACAGCAAACCTCTGAAATTATCGGCGTTTCTGTTGCCACAATCAGAAATTGGGTTAAAAGCGGTGTTTTGCTGCCCATCAGGCCCGACACATATATTTTTAACAAAAAAAACATCCAAGATTTTGTTTTACAATTATCAAACGGCAGCAAAAACAAATTAACAAGCAGAGCCAATAAAATTGCACTAAAGGGTAGTTTTGTTCCCTTAGAATATTTTGCCGATAAAGAATCTCAAAAAGCCATCAAAACAATAGCCGGCGAGTTTTTAAAAAGCAGTTTGGCTGTTGAAACAGTAATGTTTGTTGCTGCTTTAAAAACATTAGTTGTGTACAAAGAAATCAAGGAATTCTCTTTGAAAGATATCAAAAGTGATTTTAAAACTTTGGTTTGGCGAAGGAATGCTGTAAAAAATCTGATGACAGATTGGTATAATTTGTTGAAACGTTGTCCGGTCAAAGATGCAGAGCCTCTAATTAAAAAGGTTTTTGAGAGCTTTTCTCCGGTTTTAAACGAAGACTGTTTGGGATTTTTATATCAAAGTTTAAAATGTGCCTCTGACAAACATAAAAAAGGCTCATATTACACACCTAAAAATGTCTCTCAAAATGCCGTTTGTGCTTTCGAAGGCCAAATTAGAACGATTTTAGACCCGTGCTGCGGAACGGGCAATTTTCTTTTAAGTGCCGCGCAATACAAAAGTTTGTCACTTAAAAGCCTGTATGGCATTGACTGCGACCGCGTTGCAGTGTTCGTAGCATCATTAAACCTTCTTCTGCACTTTAAGCAAGAAGATTCAGCACCCAATATTATTTGCGCCGACGCCCTCGAGTTCTCTGATAGCGTAAATTTTGACCTTATTGCGACTAACCCGCCCTGGGGCGCCCGCTCTATTAAAAGCATTCTCAAACAAACCTACAAAGACTCGTTTTCATTGTTTATCGAAAAATCATTAAGGCATATAAATAAAAATGGATTTTTGTCATTTGTTTTGCCTGAATCATTTCTAAATATTGCCGGTCACAAGCATATCAGAGCGTTGATTCTCGAAAAAACAAAGATTTTAAGAATTGTTAATTTGGGGAAAATGTTTACGGGGGTTTTTACGTCTGTTATCAGATTAGATTTGCAAGAGGGTGTTTGTGATAATGCGCATAAAGTCGCGATCTGCAATGGCACAGAAACTTTCAAAGTGTTGCAAAACAGATTTTTAAATAATAAAAATTTCGTGTTTGATGTAAATGCAAACGAAACAGAACAAAAACTAATCGAAAAAATCTATGCTAAGAATCATTTAACTCTTAAAAACAACGCAGAATGGGCTTTAGGTATTGTTACCGGCAATAATGAAATTCATTTGAAAACATCGCAAGAAAACGGCTTCGAAGCCGTATACAAAGGTGTTGACATAGAGCCGTTCAGACTTAAACAAAATACCTCTTACATAAAATTTGAACCAAAAAAGTTTCAACAATGCGCATCAGAAAAATACTACAGAGCAAAAGAAAAACTAATTTATAAATTCATATCAAATAAACCGGTTTTTGCCTACGACAATACCGGCGCAGTGACCCTGAACAGCGCCAATATTTTAATTCCAAAACTGCCGGGTTACAGTGTTAAAACGGCATTAGGTTTTTTGAATTCCGCCGTTTTCAGGTTTCTATTTGTTAAAAAATTTATGACACATAAAGTTTTAAAAGGCGACTTGCAGCAACTGCCTTTTCCGATTTTATCAAAAGGCGATATCAGAAAAATTGAAACTGAAACTGAACGCCTGATAAATGGCGCAAAAGACCAATCTAAACTTGATGAAATAGTTTTCGAAGTTTTCGAAATATCTGAAGAAGAACAAAAATTAATTTATTTTTGTTGACACATACTTAAAATATAAGTTATAGTTAGTTAACGGTAACTAACTTGAGGAAATTAAAAAATGGTCAAAGTTAATTTAACAAAAAGGCAAAAAGAAATTATTGATACCGCACTCAATTTGACTGCAAAAGGCGGAATTCAAAATTTAACAATTCGAAATCTTGCTGAAAATCTCGGTATTACCGAGCCGGCAATTTATCGACATTTTAAGAATAAATCTGAAATTGTTAAGACAATGATCAAAAATTTTGAAGTTGCGGGCAATCAAAAAATCGCATCGGTCAGCAATGAAGGAATTACCGGCGTAGAAAAGTTCGTAAAAAGCCGCTTTTCTTTGGTTGCCGCGAACCCGCCACTAGCCAAAGTTCTTTTCAGTGAAGAGCTTTTTATGGATGAACCTGAATACAGCGAGCTTTTAATAAGTATGATGCATAAGCACAAAAATTCTTTGAAAGTTATGCTTTTAAAGGCACAAGAAGACGGCGACATCAGAAACGATATCGAATTCGATATGCTTTTTCGTTTGATAATGGGGCCCGTTCGCTTGCTAATCAAACAGTGGGGCTTATCAAACGCAGCTTTTAATTTAATTGAAAAAGGTGATTTACTCTGGGAGTCATTAAAAAAGACGCTCAAGTCCTAATAGAAGCCGAAAAAGGCAAATAAACGGAGGTTCAGTATGGGTATGTTTTGTTTTCAGTGTCAGGAAACGGCAAAAAACACAGGATGCACAATTCAGGGTGTGTGTGGCAAAAAAGCAGACACAGCTAATTTACAAGATAAGCTGATTCAGCAGTTAAAAATTATTGCTTGCACTTTAAAGCCATCTTTAGAACTAGGTCGTTTTATGTGTAATTCTTTGTTTATGACCATAACCAACGCAAACTTTGATGATGCAAGAATCAATAAACAAATCGACGAAGCTCAAAGATTATTGGGCGGCAAAACTTGCGTTGCTCCATTGGGCGTGCTTTCAGCCGAAAATGAAGATGTAAGATCATTAAGAGAACTTTTGACCTATGGCATAAAAGGAATAGCTGCCTATGCAGAACACGCATGTGTTTTGGGCAAAGAAGATATGAGCATTTATGAATTTATGTTCAAAGCTCTTGCCGGTATGACTAAAAACCTTTCAGCAGACGAACTTATTGCTCTGAATTTAGAATGCGGCAATGTTGCCGTTACTACAATGGCTCTTCTTGATTCTGCAAATACAAGTACTTACGGCAATCCCGAAATTACCAAAGTAAAAATTGGTGTTGGCAATCGCCCCGGAATCCTTGTTTCAGGTCACGACCTGCTCGACATGAAAGAATTGCTCGAACAAACAAAAGATCAGGGAATCGACATTTATACTCACGGTGAAATGCTTCCGGCACATTACTATCCAGAATTAAAGAAGTATCCGCACCTTTATGGGAACTATGGCAACGCGTGGTTTAAGCAGAACACAGAATTTGCCACGTTTAACGGGCCGATTCTTATGACTACCAACTGCATTACTCCTGTTCAAGAAAGTTATAAAAACAGAATTTTCACAACAGGTATGGCCGGTTACCCCGAAGTTCCTCACATTGCAGATCGCCAACCCGGCAAACAAAAAGACTTCTCAGCTATCATCAAGTTAGCAAAAACTTGCCCTGCTCCTACCGAAATTGAAAAAGGCGAAATAGTTGGCGGTTTTGCTCACAATCAAGTATTTGCTGTGGCCGATAAAGTTGTTGAAGCCGTTAAGAGCGGTGCTATCAAACGCTTTGTAGTTATGGCAGGCTGCGACGGCAGACACAAAACCCGCGAATATTTCACAGACGTGGCAAAAAAGCTTCCTGAAGGAACAATTATATTAACCGCTGGCTGTGCAAAATATCGCTACAACAAACTTGAATTAGGTGATATCGGCGGAATCCCCAGGGTTCTTGATGCCGGCCAGTGCAACGACAGCTATTCGTTAGCCGTAATTGCTCTCAAACTTAAAGAAGTGTTTGGTTTAGACGATGTTAACAAGCTGCCTCTTTCGTTTGACATCGCTTGGTATGAACAAAAAGCAGTCGCCGTATTGCTTGCACTTCTCGCTCTTGGTTTCAAAAATATGCGCCTTGGTCCGACTCTTCCGGCATTCTTGTCACCCGGCGTGGCAAAAGTATTGGTTGAAACTTTTGGTATCAAACCCACTACTGATGCAGACTCTGACGTGGCTGCAATGATGGCGGGCAACTAACAGTTAAAATTAACGGTCGTTTGAAGCTAATGCTTTAAATGACCGTTTTTTTATGTTATACAGGTTTGTCAGAGGTAAAAACATGCAATTAGAGCAAACCAAAATTCTAACCGACAAATATAATGAATATGTCGCAGATTTTCGCGATTCAAACGGTGTTTTAGGTGCAATGCAGCAGCTTAAGCTGGATCACTCGCAACGGGTGGCAAATGAGTCTAAGGATTCTGCTCAAAAGCTTGGCTGGAGCGATTCTGATATTTTGACCTCAGAAATATGCGGTTTGTACCACGATATAGGTCGATATTCGCAATTTGCGTTATATAATACCTTTGATGATTCAAAATCTGTAAATCATGGTCTGCATGGCTTTGAAGTATTAAATGACACAGATTATTTAAGCTTAGTCGATTCAAATGATTCTAATTTGGTAAAAGACTGCGTTTTATACCATAACTGTTATGCTTTGCCTCAAGATTTATCGCCAAAATCTGTAAAGTTTTTAAATTTAATAAGAGATTCCGATAAGCTCGACATACTTTTTATTATGAGCGAAGCCCTTAAAAACGGTGAATTAGAATCCAGCCCTGAAATAAT
The DNA here is from genome assembly GCA_028689875.1 of Candidatus Rifleibacteriota bacterium. Classification (GTDB taxonomy): domain Bacteria; phylum Muiribacteriota; class Ozemobacteria; order Ozemobacterales; family Ozemobacteraceae; genus MWDD01. The sequence goes on from JAQVCG010000033.1 coordinate 7,572, forward strand.
CTGGGAGCTGCCGCCTTATTCTGCACCCTCAGAAAAAATATTGCAGGCTTTACGAAATGGCACAACCGCCTCGTTTAAAGACGCCAAATCCGGCAGTGACATTTGCCTTTTACAGTTATGCTGGCTTTACAATATGAACTACGAAATAACCTTGCGTAAAATTTTAAAGATGCAGGTTGTTGAAACCGTTGAAACCTTATTCACAAAATATGAAAAGGTTTTAGAGGTGCTTGATTTACTGAAGAAATATTTGTCGAAATATACCAAAAGCAAAACCATCGCTTGACAGCAGCGGTAAAATTAAGTAGTTTCTTGCTTACCCAAAGTTTGGTTAGGTGCTAATTTCTTCAGTAAGAGGTTATATGAATTTAGATAATTCAATTGTTCTCGTGTATGTGGTAGTCGTTCTTTTAATTGGCTTTTTCTGTGCGCGTCGCACTAAATCTTTTAAAGATTTTGCCATTTCTGATATGAATTTTGGCGCTTTTGCAATTTTTGCAACTTTAAGCGCAACCTTTATTGGCGGCGGTTATTCATTCGGCAATGCTGCCAAAGTATTTGATTCAGGCATTTTTTACAGTGTTGCTCTGCTTGGTTTCAGTCTGCAGGTAATGCTTGTGGGACATTTTATTGCTCCAAAAATGTTTGCTCACGACGGTGCTGTTTCGGTTGGCGATGTTTTAGAGCCTACATACGGAAAAACTGCTCGCATTATTGGCGGTGTTCTGAGTTTTGTGAGCTGCGCCGGTATTTTGGGTGCCCAGCTCGGTGCAATGGGCACTTTGATTAACACCTTTTTTGGTTTTTCTATCGCTTGGAGCATTGTTATCGGCTGCGCCATTGTGCTTCTTTATTCTACATTAGGCGGCATAAGCGCAGTAGTATGGACCGACATGCTACAGTTTATTCTTTTGATTGTTGCTGTTCCGGCGGTCTTTTTTCTTGGTTTAAACCAATGCGGCGGTTGGTCAGAATTGGTGGCAAAGTTGCCTGCACAGCATTTGAAGATTATACCCGAGGGGGGTTCTATACTGAGTTTTATCTCTTTGTTTTTGGTGTTTGTATTTGGCGAAACCCTTGTTCCTCCATATGTTCAGCGCCTTTTGATAAGCAAAGATAATAAAACGCTTGGCCGCGCAACCATGTTAAGTGGTTTGTTATCTGTTCCATTCTTTCTGATTGCAGGAAGCTTGGGCCTTTTAGCCCTTGTTTTATTGCCCGACATTAACAGCAATGCGGTGTTCCCGTCGATGATAAATCTTTTGATTCCGATAGGTTTTAAGGGATTTGTTATAGCCGGTGTTGTTGCTATTATTATGTCTTCAGCAGACTCATTTTTGCTCTGTTCTTCTGTTGCAATTGTTCAAGACGTATACGTGCCTTTAACATCAGAAAAATGGCATGACGACAAGCATAAATTCAGACTGGCAAGGGTTGTTAATTTAGTTACCGGTCTGGCTGCTATGGCTGTTTGTATGTTTATCCCCAATGTGCTCGATATTCTTGTTTTTGCCTATAATTTTTGGGCGCCGATGATATTGGTTCAGCTCATTGCTGCATTGCTTAAGAAGCCTGTTTCAAAAGTATCGTTTTTGGGCGGTTTTGCAGGCGGCTTAGTAGGTTCGGTTTTATGGAACATGTTCGGCTCAAAGATTTTGCCTATAGACAGCATAATAGTCGGCGTTGTGTGCAACTTTATAGTGTTCACAATTATGAATATGCGTTCAAAGGCTAATACTTCAAACTAAGATTATTTGTTAAATCTTTTTTCTAAGTCTAGTTGCAAAAGTTCGTCGTATATGGGTTTGTTCTTATAGAATTCCGGAACTGCATATGCGACGATTGCAACTATCATGAGCGGAAGTAGCAGCAAAAATTCGTTCGTCATTTCCAAAATTAAAATTATTCCGGTTATAGGGCCGCGGACTACTGACGAGAACATGCCAACCATGCCTAGCACAAGAAATATAATCAGATGAAAAGTGCCCGGGTGGACCATATTAACAAAATAGTGAAAAATGGCCCCCGTAATGCAGCCGATAAGCAAAATCGGCGCGAAAATGCCGCCCGGAGCGCCCGTATTGTAGCTGAGAATTGTAAGCAAAAACCTGGCGACAAGGTATAATAACAAGATTTTTACCGGAATTAGCCCTGTGAACACCAAATCTGTAAGTTGGTGCCCGCTGCCAAGAATTTCGGGGTAGTAAAAGCCTGAAAAACCAAATAAAACACCCAGCGCAATGCCTAAGCCAAATTTAATTTTTTGAAAAAGCTTAATTGATTTAATAAGGCATAGATTGAAGGCAAGGCCAACAAAGCCTATTATAAGGCCAAAAAGTATACACCACAAAATAAGTTTCATATCAGGGTAATATAAGGTTTTTAGCCTATATATGGGGCTTTGCCCCAAAAGCATTCTGCAAACCAGATTTGCTGAAATATTAGAACAAAAAGCCACTGTAAGACTGAATCGGTCGAATTTAAGGTGAAGTTCTTCAATTACGAACATAAGACCTGCGAGAGGCGCGTTAAACGCAGCTGCCAGTCCTGAGCCGGCCCCTGCGCACAATAGCAGACGCCGTTCATCATCACTGGAGTTGAATATTTTTGAACAAAGCGCACCGGTCGAGGCACCCATCTGCACTGTGGGGCCTTCGCGGCCCAATGCTAAGCCTGCGCCTATGCCTATTATTCCACCGAAAAATTTTACAAGAATTACGGGCAGGGCTCTGAGCTTAAACCCGTTATGCAATACGCCCTTTAAATGAGGTATACCACTGCCGGAAGCTTCGGGAGCCCATTTTCTCAGGCCGATAAGTATAGCTGCCATACAAACAGCAAAAATCAAAGAAGGTGCGACGGCGTGATAGTCTCGCATTAGTTTAAAAACAATCGCTCTTACAGTTTCAGCTTTTTCGAGGCCAATTCTGAAAATAACAGCCAGAAGCCCGGAAAGAGCGCCCACGATTATAGACTTAACAGCAAGTTTTCTTCTTTGAAGATAAATCGGTTTTTTTTCGCAGTGATTCATTTATTTTCCGTATTCTTTAAATTTTTTATTTGTGAGCTCCCATAAATCTTAACATTGCGTCGAGAATTGTCCAGGGGTTAGGTGGACAACCGGGAACATAAAGGTCGACAGGTATAAGGTCTCCGATTCCGTTATTGGTTTCGAAGTTGTCTCTGAAAATCCCGCCTGATATGGCGCACGCGCCTGTGGCAATTACTATAGCCGGAGCAGGCAACGCTTTGTAGGCTTTAACCAGTGCTTGCTTCATGTTCTGCGTTACGGGGCCTGTTACCAATAGCCCGTCTGCGTGACGCGGAGAAGCAACAAAGGTGATTCCAAAGCGTGCCATGTCAAAGGTTGGGGTTGTTAATACGTTGCAGTCGGCTTCGCATGCATTGCAGCCGCCTGCGCTGACCTGCCGCAGCTTTAAAGAGCGTCCAAACAAGCGTTTAAGTTCAGCGCCCATTTCTTCAAGCTTTGCATAGCTTTCGTCTGTTACTTTAAGTGAAGAAAGCGAGTTTGCTCCCATTGAGAACTCTTTTGAGAACGATATTACAGAGCTTGGGCACATAACTTCGCAATCTCTGCAAAAAATGCAGTGCCCCAAATCTATCGTAATTTTGTCGTTGTTTTTTGATATGGCCTGAGTTGGGCACAATTCAACGCATTTTTTACAATCGGCCCGGCATTTAGCAGGCTTAATAAGCGGCCTCCCTGCGTATCTTGGGTCCATTATCGGCATTTTTTGAGGAAAAGGGTATGTTCTATTTTTTTGGTGTATTCTGGCTTTTATAACTTTTAACATATTAACTTCTTATAGGTCATGACCACAGTATGACAGGTTGAAACTTTTATTGCAAAGTGGAAAGTCGCTTATTTCTTGGTCGCGCAAAGCCAATGCCAGCCCAAACCAATTGTGGAACGACGGGTCAACAATTTTATAAATTTTAATCTTGCCTGCAGAATCAGTAATAGTCGTATGACAAATTTCGCCGCGCCAACCTTCGGTGAGAGCCACCGAAATCATATCAGGAGCTAACTTATCGCAAATATTTCTGTCGATTTCAGATTGAGCTTCGTTGTCGTTAAGCTTGGCAAGCATATCTCTTACAAGCTTAAACGAATTTTGCAGTTCGTGCCACCTGACCTGGGCGCGCATTCCGACGTCACCCTTTTTGCCCACAGGCACTATCGGTTCAAGCTCTTTAAAAGCGTCGAACGGGTGGGTCATTCTTATATCAATGGCAACACCGGCAGCTCTGGCAGCCGGGCCTACCAAACCAATCGCGACGGCATTTTCCCTGGAAACTGAACCTGTATCATCAAACCTAGCGTTTACAGAGGGAGTCTGCCAAATCAAGTCTATTGCCGACTTTACGTCTGCTTCGATAAGATCAAGTTTGTCTAAAATTTTCTTATTAAGCTCGGCATCGATGCGATAGCCGCTAGAAGCGGGTTTTACGAGGCCTCTGCCAAAGCGGTTTCCGCAAATCATGCCCGTTGTGTTGAGTATATCGCCTCTGATGCGCCCGCAATATGACGATGTGGGCATAAACCCGATGTCGCCGGCCATAGCGCCCAAATCGCCCGTGTGGTTCGCCATCCGCTCAAGTTCAAGCGCAATTGAGCGAACAAGCGCGTCATTGGTCGAAATCGGTGCATTTGCCAACCCCTCGATGTTAAGCGCATAAGCCGTTGTGTGGCCGATTGTGGTGTCGCCGGAAGCGGTTTCTATCATTTTTATGCGTTTCTGATGCAGTATTTGGGGAAGGACCCGTTCGATGCCGCGGTGCTGATAACCGAGCTCTATCTCAAGATGCAAGACTTTTTCGCCATAACACTGAAAGCGAAAATGCCCCGGTTCGATGACGCCTGCGTGTATCGGGCCTACGCCGACTTCGTGAATTTCTTCGCCGTTAACTTTGAAATAATCGGTATCTCCGGCTGTAGGAAAATTCTTTTCGCCTAATTTAGGCTGAAAACGAATGGGTTTAAGCCAGGGGTGGTTGGTGATTTTTATGTTGTGTGTTTCGGCGATTTCTCGTTCGAACCAATGAGCCTGAGGTATTTCGGGGGTTAGTGATTCAAAAGTTTGGTTGTGTTTTGTGGCAAAAACATAAATTTCGCTATTTTTGTCATTTGTCATAACGGCGAAAATTCGCTTGTCTAGCTCTATTGGTGCAGCAAAGAGTGAAGAGAGGCGGCACTCTTGTTCGAGCAGTTCTTTGATTGTGGCTTTAAAAGTTTCGTATTCCTGTGTGGGCACTTCCTTTATGGGCGCCGGAACAGCGTTTTTTAACGTGAGATAACTCATAATGCTTTGCCTCCGAGAATTGCCGAAGCTTCATTTATTGTTTGCAGAATCGGTTCGGGTATATTACAGCCCAAATACAGGGCGGCGGCCAAAAATATGATTGGAGTAATATATTGAAGCGGGTGTTCATAAATGGTGCCGTCTTTGCGAAGATTGAGCTCTTTGTAGTCTATTGGCTGTCCTTCGCTGTTTACAGTCATTTTTTTGCCCAAAGCCATGGTCGAGAAAATGGTGAGCATACCGACGAAAACCAAAACCAAAAACAGCAAATACAGGGCACCAAATAAGTAATTGCGCGATTCGACAGCTGTTTTTAAAATAGAAAATTCAGTCATAAAGGTTCCAAATGGCGGAGTGCCGGTAATTGCCAAGAAGCCTGCCAGCCACAACACCGACGTGACAGGCATGGTTCGCAAAAGTCCGTGTATTTTTTCGACCTTTTTGGTTTGATACGCGCTCAAAATATTGCCTGCCAACATAAAGAGCGATGATTTAATCAATGAATGGCAAATTGCGTGAAACAAAGCCGCGGCAACTGCTACTTTGCCTAAACCGAACCCAAAAGCCATTACACCCATGTGCTCAACGCTCGAATAGGCCAACATGCGTTTGTAGTCAGCCTGATGCATTATGAAGATTCCGGAAATCGCCATAGATACGAGACCAAATAATACAAACAACTCTGAGGCCAATGTTTGAACCGCCGGAATTTCTGCACAAACTTGGTATACGCGCAAAATAGCTAATAACGCGCAGTTTAACAACGCTCCTGAAAGCAGTGCAGAAGCCGGTGAAGGGGCTTCGCTGTGTGCGTCGGGCAGCCAGGTGTGCATCGGTGCAAAACCTACTTTGGTGCCGTAACCGACAAGAACGAAAATAAAAGCCACTTGCAGCCAGTCTGTGCGCAGATAACCAGCAAATTTGCTTAAGCCGCGGGGTGTGAAAAATTCGACTTGAGCCGGAACCGCCATGGCAAGAAAGAATATGCCCATAAGCGCGAGAGCAATGCCTACAGAGCAAATTATTAAATATTTCCAGGCCGCCTCAAGCGACTTTTTGTTGCGATGGTGATAAATAAGAGGCGTGCTTGCAAGGGTGGTAGCTTCAACGCCTATCCATTGCAAACCGAAATGTGCACTTACAATTGACAAAGTCATGGCAGCAAGAAAAAAGTGCATACAACCCATAAAAACAGCGTTCTTATTTCTTAAAAACGACAAATCAAGCAAGGCTGAAGGTTGGTCACCATCTTCGTCTGGCTTCAAATATGTTAACGCATAAAGAGAAGCACCAAAATAAAGCAAAGACGTTATTGAAAGAAATATCTTTGTCAGGGCGTCTGTGGTGAACCAGCTTTCGGTTGCAGGCGTTATAGAGCCTTGGCATATAAACACTGTAAGCGCCATATGAACAACAGAACAAATAAGCAGCAGAATTTTTCTGATTTTGTGAGATTTTGTAAAAAGAGTTGTAATTCCGGTTAGAATTGGGAAAAGTATGATAAGCCAAAGGGTGCTCATTCTGCGCCCTCCTCTTCGTCTGTATCTTGGTCAAGATTTAAAATATTGCCGTTTAGCAATTCTAAATCAGAAAGGGCGTCAAATCTGTCTGTGTCGATATGATCAAATTCTTTGTCAATGTGAAATAGCATAATACCCATAAGAAATATTCCAACAAATACGTCGAGAAGTATTCCTAACTCGACCATAAATGAAAACTCACTGCCCAAGCTTAAGCCGGCTGTGTATACTCCGTTTTCAAGAACCAAAAAGCCTAATGCCTGAGTTAAAGCCTTTTTGCGGGTTATAATTGTGAATAGCCCCGTAAAAAGTAAGAAAAAACCCGCAATTAGCGATGACGAAACGATTGTTTCGTCTTGGGTCAGTCTTGAGGCTATCCAGCCCGAAATGAAAAGCAAAATAATGCCCGAAAGAATCGAGGCGCCAAAACTTATGTAAGGCTCAACTTCGCGTTTTGTGCCGGATTTTTCTAATGCTTTTTTGAGCATTTGGGGCAGTGCAATACTTTTCATTATTATGCCTGTTGCGGCTAATATAATGACTTCGAAACTAAACCCATGACCCGAAACTAGCGGCAATATACCTATTAAAAAGCCCTGAAATGCTATCATATTGATGGCGAGCATGAGTCTGCTTGAGCCCAGTAAAAATAGACAAGATAAAGCCAATAAAGTTGCAATGCTGTTCATAGTTAGTTTCCTGCCACCTTCAGAATCAAAGCAATAATTGCCAAAGCTCCCGAGCCGACAATAAATTTAGGAATAAATACAAGTTTGATTCTTGCTGTAATTGATTCTATTGTTCCGATTACAAAGGCAACGATTGCCATTCCCAAGGTAAATATTGCAATTTGCAGAGCCATATTTGTAATTATTTCGCCGTTAATCAGCATACCGACTATCAGAGCAGAATATATCCAGAGTTTAAGCGCAGAAGCATATTCAATAAGGGCCAAATCTTTTGCGCTGTAATCAAGAATCATTACCTCGTGAATCATGGTCAGCTCAAGGTGGGTATTAGGGTCATCTATTGGTATTCTTGCATTTTCTACAAGCAGAATTACAAACCAACTGCAAAGAATCAAAAACAATATGGCAGGGTTTTCTTGCCAAAAGTTAAGCGATAGCTTTGAAAATATTTCAGAGAGCTCTAACGAGTTGGTTTCGTATATCATAATCAGCAAACCTGCGAAAAACGAAGGCTCAGCAAGCGCCGAATACAGCACTTCGCGACTAGCGCCCATTCCCTCAAATGCAGAACCTCTGTCGAGGGCGGCAGTAACCATGAAAAAGCGTCCCAAACCAAGTAAATAGGCCATAAGAATTATATCGCCCGTAAAATGAATTACAGAATCATTGAAAAACGATGGAACCAAAGTCAGGGCAGTGATTGAACTGAGGGCTATTACGACGGGGGCAATGCGTGTCAGAGCAGATGCCGTTTCGCTGTAAGTCGGGGTTTTGCGCGCAAGCTTGAATATGTCGTAGTAAAGCTGCAGTACGCGAGGGCCTTGGCGACCGCCGAATAAAGCTTTGGTCTTGTTGATGAGGCCGGGCAGTATGGGGCCGGCCAGAAGTGATACGAAAATGAAAATGATTGATGAAGCGTTCATTAGTATACCACCTTCCATATTAAGAGGGCGAGCAGTGTAACGGCGATGTAAAAGATGTATAAATGCAGCTTGCCGTGTTGAAAGCCTCTGAACATGATTAAGAACTTATTGATAATGCTGAAAGTCGGTATGAACAGATGTTTTTCGGCAGAATCAACAGTTTCTGTGTGGAATGAAGATTTTGCCGGAAACAGGTCTTTAATTTTTTCGCCTCTTATGTGAAGCCTGTTTACGGAAGTAAATACTTCGTTTGCGGGTTCAGAAAAAGAGGATGAAGTGTATTGAATGCGGGCTGTGCCTTTTAAGAAACCGCAGTCCCAAGTTGGGGCGTCAGTTCTTTGGCCTTTGTCGAGATATTTCGATTTAATAAAGACTACAATTAAGGTTATGAGAATGATTGCCAATGAAAACTGCGATATGGTTTTTACCGGCGCACTTATGGTTGCCAGGTGGGCAGGGTCATAGGTTATGCCGAGAGGTTTCACTATTTCTGAAACAACCCCTGCGAAAGGAGATATGAGTAAAGGAGCGCAAATTGATGCGGCAACTATCGCGACAGACAAGATGATCAAAGCAAAATTGACGTCTGTTTTAATATTTTTGGTGTTTAACCTTTTGTTTGTGCGGGGTGAGCCTAAGAAGACGAGTCCGAATGAGCGGGCAAACATGGCTGCGGCAAGACCGCCTATGAGACCAAGACCGAGCAATATTGCCGAAGCGAGAAGAAGTGATTTTGGAGTGCTGAGCGAGGCTGCTTTAAGACCCGACATAAAAATCAGAAATTCACTTACAAAGTTATTGAACGGCGGCAGTCCTGAAATGGCGGCAGCACCAATGCCAAAGGCGGTGGCAGTAACGGGCATTGCTTTGCCGATTCCGCCCATTTGTTCTTGGCGACGGGTTCCTGTGGCAAAATAAACCGAGCCGGCACAAAGAAAAAGCAAACCTTTGCTGAGAGCGTGGTTAAATATGTGTAAAAGAGCACCCGAAAAAGCAGCAAAAGCGATTAAGGACTGATTCCAGTGATTGGCGAGAATACCGGTGCCAATGGCCATAAGAATTATGCCCGCGTTTTCCATGCTGCTGTACGATATGACCTTTTTTAAATCAAGTTTAACAAGACCTATAATAAGGGCATATACACCGGTAATCAGACCGCCGAATAAAAGCACCCAGCCCCATGTTTCGGCGTGAACAGGCAAAAAGGTCAAAACTCTGATTAAACCGTAAAAACCCATTTTGCTCATTGCACCTGATAAAACCGCAGAAACATGTGAGTCTGCAAAGGTGTATGAGTCGGGCATCCAGATATGAAGCGGAAAAAAGCCGACCTTAACGCCAAAACCGAACAGTGCCAAAAAGAAAATTACTGCGGCAGAACCTTCGGGTAACGCGGCACTATAAAAACTTTCGAACTGATAGCCGCCGGCCGCAGAGATCAAAATGGCAAATAAAAAGAATATACCCGTTGTGCCAATGTGGCTTGCGACCAAAAACTGCCAAGCTGCATTGCGCGCAGTATTAATTTCGTCTCTGTGGGCGATTAAGAAATATGCGGCAACCGACATTATTTCCCACGCCATTATGAACAAAACCGCATTTGAAGAGGCAACCAGCGAAAGCATGCCTGCAATTAAAAGGTTGTAGAAAAACCAATAGGCTCCGGGGTGCTGTTCGTTACGCGGGTTAACGGTGACAGCCGCAAAATATGCCGATACAAAACCAAGTATCAGTATCGGTAAAGCAAAAAATGCAGAAATTTTGTCGAGTGAAACCGAAGCCGAGCATATCGGCAAAGCAAAAGTTATTGCTTCAAGAGTTTTGTTCTCGATTAAAACTTCGTAAATTGGTTTAAGAGCAAAAATTGTACCGAGAAAACACGAAAATGCTCCAAAAAAATTCGAAACACCTCGCCATTTTCCCGTTAATAACGCAATTATACCGCCAACAAAAATTGCAACGATCGCAGACAGAAAAAAATCCATATGAGAACCCGCCTAAAGTTTTAAAAATACTTGTGTGTTTTTACACCTATAATGCGTGTAATGCAACATTTAGTTTAATTTTGTATAAGTTTTTAACATTTATGATAAAATCTAAGTTTGCTTAATAATAAAGATTGTATCATGTATTCTGTTTAAAATCTTGTCTGTTAGATAAGGGTCGAGATTGTGAAAAAATTCAACCTGCCGATCGACGATTGTCTCCAAGAACTAAAAGATGCTCTAAATGTGGGCAGTGACGTCGTTCTGACTGCAGAACCCGGGGCCGGTAAATCTACCGTTGTGCCCTTAGCCTTAAAAGATGAGTCATTTTTGGGGAAAAAGAAAATATTGATGCTGCAACCACGAAGGGTTGCTGCTGTTGCCGTTGCTCGCAGAATGGCCGATTTAGACGGTTCTGCGCCGGGCAAGGTTATCGGACATACGGTCAGATTTAGTTCAAATGTTACCGCAAATACCGTCGTTGAGGTATTAACAGAAGGAATTCTAACAAGCAGAATACAAAAAGACCCGTTTTTAGAAGATGTTGGGCTTGTAATTTTCGACGAGTTTCACGAACGAAGCATTCATGCAGACCTAAGCTTAGCTCTTTGCCGCGAAATTCAACAAGAAATACGCACCGACCTGCGTATAATGGTTATGTCGGCCACAATGGAAACTAGCAGACTTAAACAATTTTTGAAAACCCCAAAAGAAATCGTCGGAAAAGGATTTTTGTACCCGGTCGAGGTTGAATACCGCAAAACATCGGGTGGTAGAGATTTTATACAAGAATTAGGCGCAGAAATAGTTTCGATTGTAAATAACTCAGCCAAAAACGAGAAATATTTGGTGTTTTTGCCCGGAGTGGGCGAAATAATGGGAGTTAGTAACTATTTGGCAGAAAAACTGCATACAGAACACGAAATAGCGCACCTTTACGGAGCTATGCGCATAGAAGACCAGCAGCGGTTGTTAGGTGGCGGTAAAACTAAGCAGATTATTTTGGCTACTAATGTTGCCGAAACCTCTTTGACCATAGACGGAATTACAACGGTAATTGACAGCGGCTACTGCCGCCGTTCTGAATACGACGAAGAAAACGGGCTTGATAAACTTGTGTTAGGGCGAATCAGCAAGGCTTCGGCAAAGCAAAGAGCAGGGCGTGCGGGCAGAGTAATGGCCGGCAGATGCATCAGACTTTGGAGCAAATCAGAACAGGATTACCTGGCAGAAGAAGAAACCGGAGAAATATTCAGAAGCGATTTAAGCACAACGGCGCTTGAACTCGCCGCCTGGGGCTGCAAAAATTTGCATGATTTCGGGTGGTTTGAATACCCGGGCAAAGAGCGCATAGACAAGGCAATTGAACTGCTTAAAATGCTGAGGGCGGTAGACGAACAAGGCGGTATTACAGATATTGGCAAAAAAATGGCGCGATTGCCTGCCGAAGCGCGAATCAGCAGAATGCTTTTGTGGGGTGCAGAAAATGGTGTTTTAAGACAAGCTGCGCTGGCGGCGGCAATATTAAGCGAAAAAGACTTTGTAAACGAAGCAGATAAAGACCCCGATTTAGAATACAGAATCGAGCTGGTGTTAAACAACGGTGCCGGGCGTTCATATACGGTAGAGCGCATAAAAAAGGCGGCTGAACAGTTTGAAAATTTAATCGACAAAAGAAAACAAGTAACCTCTGATTCAAAAAAATCGGGTGGCGACGCATTGCGAAAAGCTTTGCTTGCTGCTTTCCCCGACAGGGTTTGTATGAGACGCTCAGATAAGGGCGAATACACCTCGTATGCCGGCAGAGGCTTTACTATGAGCAACGAAGGGCCTTTAAAAAGTGCCGAGTATATTTTAGCTTTAAAAGCTGATTCGGCATTGCGGGCTACATCAGGCTCAGGAAAAATATTTCTGGCAAGTAAAATTGAGTTAGATTGGCTAAAAGAGGGCTTGGGGTTGCCATGCAAACTTGCGCGCGAAATTTACTTTAACGACAAAAACAAGAAAGTCTCGGTAAAAGAGAGAATTTGGTATGGCAAACTGCTAATAGAAGACAACGAATCGGCAATAAACATGAATGATGCCGAAAAAGCAGCGAATGTATTTTCCCGGGCAATAATGAATGACTTAAAAACGGCATTTGACTTGAACAACGAAGAAAACCAAAATTTTTACAACAGAGTGCGGTTGCTGGTTAAAACTTTTGGCAGCGGCGAGTTTGAGTCAATTGACGAAAAGTGGTTTGAAAAGCAGCTTTCAACCGTGCTTAGCGGGTGCTTTTCGTTTAAAGAACTGCAGCAATACAGTTTAGGGCAGCTTTATTTTATGGGGACGGCGCACAGGCTTAGAGAGCGGTTTGAGAGGCTGGTGCCCGAAAGATTTGAAGTGCCGTCGGGCAGTAAAATTAAAATTGCGTATGGCAATGATTTAGAGCCGGTTTTGGCGGTAAAATTGCAGGAAATGTTCGGGCAAAACGAGACGCCGGCAATTTGCGAGGGAAGAATTAAGCTGAAAGTGCATTTGCTTTCGCCTGCAAAAAGGCCGGTGCAGATTACTTCTGACTTGGCGTCGTTTTGGAAAACTGGGTATAAGCAGATTGTGGGCGAGCTTAGAGGGCGCTACCCGAAGCACCCGTGGCCTGATGACCCGCAAAATGCGGTGCCAACGGCAAAAACAAAAAACAGGATTGCAAAAGAATGATATGTAAAAAACAGGAGCAGTAAAAATGCATTTTGTGAGAAAAGGTATCGCTGCGAGAAAGCTTGGCAAACCGCCCGGAACAATTGCGAATTACTCTGTTGAGAGGGGCAGAAAAACTGTCGCGCAGGTGTTCGAATATGGCGCGGATTATTGCAATGAGAGTTTGTGCGAACAAATTGATGAGTTAAAGACTTTTGCAAAAAGCTCAGAGCGGCAATGGATAAGTATTTCGGGGCTTAGCGATGAAAATTATTTGAATCAGCTTTCAGAAATTTTTGAAATAGATAAGCTGACGATGGAAGACATTCTGAACCCTAATCACAGGCCTAAATTTGAGGTTTTCGACGGATACATTTTTGTGGTTATGAAAATACTGACACTTAATAGCAGCGGGCGGCCCGAAGCTGAGCAAGTCAGTTTAATTCTTGATGAAACGCGTGTTTTGCTTTTTAAAGAAAAGGATGCAGATGTTTTTGAGCCGGTAAGAGAGCGCTTAAGAAAAGTTACGGGTAAGTTGAGAAATTTCGGACCCGATTATTTGGCTTTAATGCTTATTGATGTGGTAGTCGACAACTATCTTTATGTGCTCGACAGCCTTTCTGACACCATGGACGTTTATGAAGAAGAGCTGATTAAACATACTGACAAGTTCAGCGCTGATTTGATGCATAGCTTTAAAAGGGAACTGTCTTATATAAGAAAAGTTTCGTATCCTTTGCGTGAAATAACTTCGGGGTTGATGAGAAGCGATACGCGCTTTATAAAAAAGGAGACCGAACTCTATTTTAGAGATGTACACGACCATGTTGTTAACGTAATTGAAACTATCGATTCACTTCGCGAAATGGCAAAAGAAATTTACGATTTGTATATATCAAAAATCAGCGTGCGAACAAACGAAATAATGCAAACTTTGACCATAATTTCGACGGTATTTATTCCGTTAACCTTTATTGTGGGGGTTTATGGAATGAACTTTGAAAATATGCCGGAATTAAAATTGGATTGGGGATATTTCGGGGTTTGGGGTATAATGATTATATGTGCATTGGTAATGGTAGCGTTTTTTAAGCGCAAAAAGTGGCTCTGAAATGTTTTGATAATCGGAGGCTTGTATGATGTTTGGTGTGAAAAGATTTTTTGTTTTGTTTTTCTTGGTTGTATCATCTGTTTGTTTTGCGGGGCAGGTTCCTTCAGGAACATTTGATGAGGGCGATTTTGTAGTATTTGTGCCCGAAAACTTAGATGACAGTTATGTTTACCCTACAATTATCGGTTTTTCACCGGGCGGCAGAGGATCTGAAATAATAAATACATGGCGGCAGGCGGCAAGCGAGAATAATTGTATTATACTTGGTTCTAACGTTATACGAAACGGCATGGATATTCAAAGAAATCTAATCACCGTTAAGGCTGATATAAAAGATAAACTTTCTCTGAAGTATCCTATTGATTTGAATAAAATAGTAGCGTTAGGTTCTTCGGGCGGCGGAATGGCAGCACAC
>JAQVCG010000116.1:0-3188 GCA_028689875.1 Candidatus Rifleibacteriota bacterium
AATTGTCTTGCGTTGTTTTGATTTGTGTTTATTATAATCTGTCGAATCAGCGCAGTTTTTAAGTCTTGAATATCCCGCAAATAATCTGCAACTGCTTCTTTCCATTTTTGATAACTGTTTGCATAAAAAGAAATTGTAAAAAATGGACTGCGCTCATATTCCCATATTTCAGCGCTTAATAGTTTACCGTTGCAAGTCTCAGCGTGAACATATTCTAGTAAGCCATCACCGTCAACATCATAATAGCCGTAGCAGTCGTAAAGAGTTACAAACTTGCGCGCTTCCTGCCCCTCCATATCCCCAATGTCGTTGTTTGAATCATTTGCATTGCGCGTATAGTTAGAGATAGCATCTGCAATTGCAGTCATTGTGTTGTTGTCTTCGGAAATTGGGTCTCTAAAAGGAAAATCAGAGTCAACATTTCTGTATTGCCCAGCTCTAGCCCTACGCTGTATCTCGTCAAACGGCACTAATCTTCTTTGACATTCAAACATATTATTACCGAGACTGTTTTCTTCGGGTAAATAAATATATTCTCCGGGTTTAATATTTTCGATAACCGGCTGATTCTTAGTAATAACCTTTTCTTTGATTAGCAAGTCATAAGTGCCATCAGGGTTAGCTATTGTCTCTTTAACTATTTTCTTTGCGCGTTCCGCATCAAGTGCATAAAACTCATCAGCGGTTAAGCGATGCCAGTTGTATTTAATTTCTTCATCTCGCTGCCATGTCAACTTAACATTTCCAAGACCTGCCTCAGCAGCATCTCGTGCCCACTGGTCGAGAATCACATTCCACTTATTCTGAGTCTGCAACTGATATTGAATTACTTTTTCTAATGCGTCCGGATTGTCTTCGGAGCTACGACCGAAAATCCCAACAATTTTTTCAGCGCCCAAATATACTTCAGTGAGGGACGGCATAAGCCATTCAACAATGTCTTTTATGTCGCTACTAGTAAATGAGCTTTTTTCACTAAGCTTTGGAAATATTTTATTATAATACTCATCGTTAGAGTGTAAAAGGTTATAGCGCATTTTCACTGCGTCGGCGATAGCCTCTGAAAAAAATCGCTCTGCTTTCTGTCTATCAGTAATTAGCAAATCATATAGATCATCATCACTAATTTTAATTTTCTTGTGTCGTTTGCGCTCTCTTAGAAATTGCATGTGTTGAGTCTCCTTTACATGCCGTAAATTGTTGGGATTTGCTGTTCATCAACTTTGCCCTTCAAAAACTTTCCACACTCAAGCTCCCTCTCGCCTGCATACATGGCCGCATATTGTAAAGCATCGTGAATGTGTGAATATTGATTTTTATCAGGCTGCTCTTTATAACGTTCATCGCCGGCAACCTTCACCCTAATAAACTTGTAGCCGCCCAAAAAGCCCTTTCTTAGCTGTTTACATTTTCTGGATAATCGAAACAAAGGGACACCGTCGGAAAGTCGAATAAGAAAACTTGCGACAGTTTCGCGCCTACGCAAAAAGGAATTACTGGAAGCTGTCTCTGCTTTGAAACCAAACGAGTTTATTGTCTCAATACAGGTGATTTCCGAATCAGCTTGTGAGCGCTGTGCACCTGCCGGGTCTCCAACAACATATATGCTGCCCTCATCAAAAAAATGTTTGTAATGCAAATTTATGTGTGGCATAACAACATCTCGCATGAACTGCTTTATGCCCATTTCAGCAGAGACCAGTTCATCCAAAATGTTAATTCCGCCTCGAGGAGTGAATTGCACAAAAACGCAAGCAGGCGTTAATCCGAAGTCGAAACCTATAACAAGCGGCAGTTTCTGCAATTGTGGAATGTCTTCAACAGAATGCAGATCATCGTTATACTCAGGATAAACGACTTTACCTTCCATCACAGAGCCGTATTGCCCTTGCACATAGACTTTTATCCATTCGCCTGTTTTGCCCGGCACCATGTCTAAATAATAGTTAAAGCCTTTTGATAAATTGCAGATATTTTCTGCTTTTGGGTTTGGAATGTAGCCATTCGTGGTTAGCAACAAAGCCGGCGGTTGCCTAAAAAACTTCCAATCCTGCGGTGTCTCTTCTTCTGCTACTCGATAATACCAGTGATCATCATCCGGCGGGTTAGTATCCATAATGACGCCGCTCCAAGATGCACCGCCATCGTTAATGTCAGGATAACGCCCAACGCGCGAAGTTAAGCCGTCTAATATAGCTTTCGGAACTTCTCTGCATTCGTTAATCCAACCGCCTGTCAGCTCTAATGATAGAAGTTTTTTAACGTGTTCCGGACGGTCTAGTGCAATAAACAATATTTCCAAATGAATGCTTGTGCCGTCTGCGAGTTTTTGGGAAAAAACGCCGCGGATCGGACTGTCATAAACAATTGGGCACGCAGAATCAGCAATCCACGCTTGCCAAGTTTTTATTGTCGTTGTCTTAAGTTCTCCGTATGTATTACGCACCGCCGCCCATCTGCTCTTTCTTACACCGGCAGAATTCGGACGCTGCCTAATCGCGCGCGATATAATTTCCATACAGCATGCAACTGATTTCCCGGAACCGACCGGCCCCATCAAACCACGCACAAAAGCATCCGAAGCATGAAACTCAGCTGGCGTTGGCTCTGCATTGTATACGCGCGCTTTATCCATAATGTTTATTCCTTCTTTCCGCTCATATTAAGCACCAAATTAACGCCGCTGCTATCGACTTGAAGTTTGTCTGTGAACATATTTAAATAACGGCCCAATAACTCCAATGCCTTTACTTTGTCATGTAGCTTAATTACTTTGCCACCATTAGGAGTTTCAGAAATGGAAGCAATCGCGCCTTTGGCATCAGCAGGTAAATCAGAAGAATTTTTAAAAGTTAGGTTTAGGTTATTCCAGTCCACGACTTGCGTAATGTCAGAAAAACCGATTTTCTTAAGCTCGTTAATAACGTCAGCAACCTTAAGTTGGTTCTTTTCCGCAATCTTGCTCTTACACTCTTCTACAGCCTTCTTAACGCTAACAATCGCTAACAGTCGTGCTGCTTGTTCATTAGCGGTTTTAGAACTATATCCTGCCCTAATTGCTGCTTGGGTTCCATTAAAGTCAATGCAGTATTCATCTACAAAACGCTTGCGCTTTGGCGATAGTTGGTGATACGAAGAATGTTCGGTATTTAAGCCCATATCTTTATGTTATCAAAAAAATGATAATA
>JAQVCG010000116.1:3288-4573 GCA_028689875.1 Candidatus Rifleibacteriota bacterium
ATTTTCGTGTTTACTTTGGCCTCTATTACCTTCATCTATAGTTTCTTTCTCGCAGTCATAGCTTCTTCCTCGATATTTACTGATTTTTGCATTCTTTTTCAGGCTGCTAAGTCAAACAGAGAATGCTTATGTGGCAAAGCTTTTTCATTTCCAATTACTTTCACTTCTACAACTGTCTTGTTTTGCAGGTTGCGTAGTTCTTCGATGCTCTCCGAATCACTAATATTCCAAAGTCTATTTTGTTCTCGCCAAGAGTCGAAACATTCCGAATCGCCGCAGCACAAACAAGTGTCTAAACACGGCATAGAATTTTTAATTGGGCAATGTCGTCTTAATGCTGAGTTTAAAGTTGCATTGCAAGCTTCAAAAATTTTATCTGCATCGAGATCAAATTTTTCATCACTCACTTACCACTCCTTTTTTCATATTGGCAGAAGTCTTTTCTGCAAGCTGTAACAGTGCAGAATTGGCTATACTACCGTTATTCAGGTCTTGAGCAGAACGCAGAACACCGCCAAGCTTATCGGCCCTTGCTTTTTCTTCAACGAAAACCGCGCGAATTTGTCCACGCACAACATCAAGATTTTCAGACATACATATATCCTGATAACCAATGCGACGACATACTGCTGCTGTTAACGGGGAACGATCTTCAAGCCATTCAAATGCTTCTTTTGCTCGCGCATATCCGAATTTATGAACCGCTGTGATAATAAGTTCGTGACAATCGCCGCAAGTCTCAGACACGGGAGCGCACATGTTTCTAACAATAGCAATCCACGAATCGCCTGGGTATAGTTTCTCGTGAGTTGAGCAGAACTCCGCCACAGCATTTAGAAGTTGTTTATCTTCAAGACCGCAAAACATACGCAACCAGGCGCCGTAAATAAATCCTGCATCCTTACCTTTCGGTTCAAGTTGTGGATGAACAGAAAACAGAAGTGCGAGAGCTTTTTTAAAACCATCTTGTGTCATTTGCTGTTTTCCTCCGCTGGCATATCAATCTCAATGTTTTGCAAACGTTCAACGAAACCACTGTTACCGTCGTTATATTCTTTGTTTTTATCTGTGAAAATACCTAACCAGCCGTTTTCGATACTCGTGCGCAAAACACGTATTGCCTCTTGCGCTCCGATTGCAGAAAGCTTTTTAAGCTGACTTTCAATCGTTGAAGCTGTAAGTTTGCTTCTTCTTTCCTTGCGATAAATTTGCCATTCTTCCCAGGTTGCAAGGAAATCAGGAACATTTAAGTTTGCCGGAATTTCATTCGCGTCGTTTTGCGCGA
>JAQVCG010000034.1 GCA_028689875.1 Candidatus Rifleibacteriota bacterium
TTTACATGAATCAAGACCACTCTGAATACTCTTACGTTCTTCGAGCGTTAAATGGACTCCTGGCATCTTTTATCTCCTAATTTAGATTAAATTAGAAGATAACGTGAAACAAACTTTTCATTTTACATAAGTAGAAATTTTTTGAAAAGTTCATTGTGTAACGTGTCGTTTATGTGTACAATTGATGAGGGAGATATTAAAATGAAACATATAAGTATTATCTGTGCTTTTTTACTTGTGTTTTCGCTGCTGCAGCAACCTGTTTTTGCTCACGCCTCTTATAGATTAAACGGCATTATCGACATGCAAAAAAATGGCAGTGTCACCTTTAACTGCGAAGATGGCAGAGTGTATAATTTAGATATCTCTGAACGTGCCGCTAAGCGCCACGATGGTGAGTTAGTTCAAATCGAAGCTTATGCCAAAGACGGTTTGAACCTTGATACCTTAAAAATTAAGAAAATCAGAAAATACGAAAAACGTATTTTGCCAAGCGAAGTTCCATACAGCGATTCAAGGCAGTTTGCCAAAGTTCTTGACCGCAAAGATTCAGCTTATATCGTAAAAAATATTCGCTGGGCGCAAAATAAAGTTTCAAAGACCGAAAACAAATATGAATACGTTTGGCAAACGGCAAAAATTGATTTCGATTCTGTTGAAAAAGCCTTTTTTGTGTTAAAGCCTTTTCCGCCCGAATGGCTTGCTGCACATTGCTTAATGCTGTTTACCTTTAAAGACGGCGGTTTTATCGACAAAGACAACAACCGCGCTAAGGGTCTGGTTTTGAGTATCGAAGCATATTTGCGCGAAGATCAAGAGTATGCGCTGCTAAAAGGATTACGCAACAACTTCGGCATAATCTGGACACTAGCCACCTGGGAAAGCTATGCAGAACTAACCTGCAATAATAAAAAGAACGGCAAACTTTTAGCCCACGAAATTAAGTTAGACAAAGAAAGCATTAAGGGCATTCTGAAAGAAGCATTAGAACAAGCCGACAAAGATCGCCTTGGCGAGTTTTACCACACTACAAGAAATAACTGCACAAACAATTTGGTGCTGCTGCTCAATATGTATGCTCCAAAGAAAATCCGCCCTTGGGCTATTCCGAACATCATATACAATGTCCGTGCGACCATGCCGGTTATCGTGCCAAAGCGTCTCGAAAAACTTGGCATTATAGGCGAGCAGCTGACCGAAGTAAACAGCACAAACTTCTTTGCTTCGCCTCAAGAGCTATTTTACCCAGATAATTCGAAAAAGCGCTAAAATTAAAGAACAGGCGCAAACATCTTGATTTAGAGGTGTTTGCGCCTTTTATTTATGAAAGGAAGCTTATGAAATATTGTATGATAGTTACGAGCGTATCGAGCCAGGGAGAGGCTGATAAAATTGCCGAAGCGCTGCTTAGTGCTTATGCGGCGGCTTGCATTCAGCAATTTGCGGTAACGAGCTCGTATAGGTGGAAAGGCAGCCTTGAACGGGCTCAAGAAATAATGCTTTTGATTAAAACCAGAGATTCATCGTATAATTTGGTTGAGAAAATTATCCGGGAGAATCACTCTTACGAAGTGTGCGAAATTATAAAACTGCCTATTGAGGCGGGTTCAAAGGCATATCTGGATTGGATAGAGAGCGAAACGAGTAATAATTAAATAAAGGTCGAGAGAATAATGTTTTTGTCTGAAAAAGGATTAGTTTTTTGCGCGGGTGATCTGTTAGATTTTTTGGGTTGTAAATATGCGTGTATGCAAGACTGTCTTGTGGCAAGGCATGAAAAGACCAGGCCGGCTTCGACTGCTGATGCCGACGTCATAACAGAGGCGGGGCTAAAGCACGAAAAAAAGCATTTGCAGTCGCTTAAAGAAAAAAACATCGAAGTTTTTGAGATTCCGCAGCAGGGCACGTTAGACGAACGGGTCGAGCTCACAAAGCAGGCTATGCGAGAGGGTAAACAAGTTATTTACCAGGCCGCTTTTTACACTCATCCCTGGAACGGCTTTGCGGATTTTTTGATAAGAACCGACAAACCCTCGAAACTGGGCGATTATAGCTATTATCCGCTTGATACTAAGCTTAAAAGGACCGCTACTGCCGAGCATTTGATTCAGTTGTCGCTATATGCAGATTTGATTGCAGAAGTTCAAGGGAATATGCCCTCGGAGGCTCATCTTATAACGGGTGACGGTGCCGAGGTTTGTGTTTCTACGAAAACTGCGTATTATTACTTCAAAGAAGCGAAAAAACGGCTTGAGCGATATATGGCAAATTTAGATTTAACGCTTGAGCCCGAGCCTTGCGCTCATTGCGGCGGGTGCACATGGATAGACGAGTGCGAACAAATTTGGGAAAACAAAGACCATTTGTGCAGAATTGCGAATATCAGAAAGTCGCAGATAAAAAAGTTGAGAGAGAGTGGTATAAACACCCTTACAGAGCTTGTGGAACTTGAGGACAACTATAAAATTAAAAAGCTTTCGCCAAATACTTTCCAAAAAATAAAAAAACAGGCGACTTTGCAGAAACACAAAGAAAGCACCGGCGAGAGTGTGCTAGAGGTTTTGCCGCTTGAAGCGGGGCAGGGCTTTAATCGATTGCCTAAGCCTGATTTGGGCGATTTGTTTTTTGATATGGAGGGTGACCCTTTGTATTCAGATGGGCTTGAATACCTGTTTGGGGTTTATCTGCGCAGTGAGGGAGAGGATTTTAAGGCATTTTGGGGGCATAACCACGATGAAGAAAAGTTGGCTTTTGAGGGTGTTATGAGGTTTTTCGGCGAGCACCTGAAGAAGTATCCGAATGCGCACATTTATCATTACAATCACTACGAAGAAACTGCGCTTAAGCGGTTGAGCAGCAGGTATGGCGTGTGCGAAGACCAAGTCGACGATTTTTTGCGGCGGGGCACTTTGGTTGATTTATATAAGGTGGTGCGTGAGGGCATAATGACGTCGGAGCGCGGTTATTCGATAAAAGATTTAGAGTGCTTTTATATGGAAAAACGTGCCGGAGACGTTAAAAACGCGACTCAGAGCATTGTCTTTTATGAAGAGTGGCGTAATACGGGTGATTCGCTGCTGCTCAAGCAGATTGAAGACTACAATTACGACGATTGCAAATCGACGGCTTTGTGTCTCGACTGGCTTTTGGGGGTGCGCCCGGGTGAGGCGGTGTGGTTTGAGCGAAAGGTTGAGGAAAAGAGCGAGAGCGAAGAAATTAAAGATGATAATGCGCATATAACGATGCTGAAAGAGGGACTGGGGGTGGTTGCTGCCGATAAGCGGTCGTATATGCAGCTTTTGATTCATTTGTGCGACTTTCATAGGCGTGAGAATAAGCCGCAGTGGTGGAAGCTGTTTGATATGGCGGATGCGGCGGTTGAAGATTTGATTGAAGACTCAGATTGTTTGGGCGGCTTAAAGGAGACCGGCGAGGTTGAGCCGGTTAAGAGGTCGGTGATTACTACCTTTAGGTATCCGGAGCAAGAGACGAAGATTCAAATAGGCCAAAGGCCCTTGCTTGCGGGCGATATGAGCTCAGCAGGGACTGTGGAGGAGTTAGATTTAGAAAGGCGTTTAATCAAGCTTAAACGGGGGGCAAATAAGGGACCTTACTCAAGTGTGGTTTCATTGCTGCCGCCTCCGCCGATAGACAACAAAATTTTGCGAAAAGCTGTTTTGAATTTTGCCAAAAGTTATTTGGCTGAGCATAGCGGCGAATCAGCGCAAAACGGCGATTCTGACGGCGCTGATTCTTGCAGCGATAAGGCTGAGGGTTTGGTATTTAATGAGGCGTGCGGGCTGTTTATAGAACGCAAACCTCCGGTTCTTAGCGACTCGCGATTGCTAGAGGCATGCAATAACGACGACTTTAACGACTCAGAGAGCATTGTTAAGGCTATTTTAGGGCTGAACAAGAGTGTTTTGTTTATTCAGGGGCCTCCGGGGTGCGGCAAGACTCATCACGCGGCGCGGATAATATTAAGTCTTTTAAAGGCGGGCAAGCGCATCGGAGTCACTTCGAACAGCCACAAGGCCATTGGGCATTTGCTTAAGGGCGTGCAAGATTTGGCTATAAAAGAACATTTTGTGTTTAAAGGTGCCAAAAAGTGCACTAATGGTGATTCTGAGACTTATATTTTTCCCGATACTCTAATAAAAAATTTCTCTGATGCTAATAGTATCGACGTAGAATTTACGCTTGTTGCGGGCACTGCGTGGTTGTTTTCGCGGCCTGAGCATTTTAATAAATATGATTATTTGTTCGTTGACGAAGCAGGGCAGGTTTCATTGGCAAATCTAATTGCGGTGGGTCAGGTAGCAGCAAACATTGTTTTGCTTGGCGACCAAATGCAGCTGAACCAACCGATTCAAGGGGTTCACCCGGAAAAATCCGGGGTTTCGGCGCTTGAATATATGCTTGAAGGGGGCGCGGTGGTTCCGGCTGACAGGGGCGTGTTTTTAAGCAAATCGTGGCGTATGCACCCGCATATATGTAGTTTTATTTCGTCGGCGGTTTACGAGGACAGGTTATCGGCGCACCCTAAAACGAGCCGGCAGCGCATATCGTATCAGAGTCCGGCGCCATACGGATTAAAGGAGTGCGGCATTCAGTTTTTGCCTGTCGAGCACAGCGGGTGCTCGCAAAGCAGCGAAGAAGAAGGTGCGGTTATCAATGAACTTATCAAATTTTTGACTTCGCAAAAGTATGTCGATGGTGACGGCGAAAAAGGTAATATGGAACTGGGCAACATAATGGTTATAACGCCATATAATGCGCAGGTAAACTATTTAAAGAGCATTTTGCCTGACGGCACGGCTATTGGCACCGTAGACAAGTTTCAGGGGCAAGAGGCCGAAGTGGTGCTGTTTTCGATGGTAACATCGAGCAGCGAAGAAATGCCGCGCAATATTGAGTTTTTGTTCAGCCGCAACCGTCTTAACGTGGCGGTGTCACGCGCAAAAACGCTTGTTGTAATATTGGCCAGCCCGCGATTGCTTGAGATACCTTGTAACAGCATCGAACAGCTGTCGCTGGTTAACACTCTGTGTCATTTGAAATACTGGGCCGAAGCGGTCAAAATAAGCGAATAGAGTATATTTGCGCGCATTTGGGGGCGGCCTTGAAAAGAATAACTTTTATTGCGATAGCTTTGTTGCTCATTGTCAGCTGCGGCGCCGTTGTTTACGGGCACAGCACGACGGCTCCGTTTATGATTCGCTTTGTGGACGAAGCTGACGGGCAGCCCGTTCCGCTGGTTGAAATCGAGGCTTTTAATGCACTTAGGCTTGTTAGCGACAATTTGGGGTATATAGCGGTTCAAGAACCCGATTTAGTCGGCAAAAAAGTGCGTTTTCTTGTGCGTGGCAACGGCTACGAATATGATAAGACAGATTTTTTTGGGGAAAAGTCTATTAACCCTGAAGTTGTTCCGGGGCGTGTGCTTCAGATAAAGCTGCGCCGCAGTATGCCTGCAAAAAGACTTTATCGTATAACCGGTGCCGGGCGATATCGGGATTCTGTGCTGGGCGGTATTATTAAGCCGGAATCAGCCGGTGGTTTGCCCGGTAAGGTGGTAGGGCTTGATTCGGCTATTCCTGTTTGGTGGAACAATAAGCTTTATTGTTTTTGGGGCGACACTTTATGCACAGATCGTATGAATTTAAGTGCGTCGGGCGGTATTGTCAGGGCGGCGCAAAAAGGTGACGCTTCGGCTGCGTTAGATATAGAGTTTTTCACAAACAACGAAGGTTATGTTAAACCGATGATAGACACCGGTTCACCGGGGTTTGTGTGGATAGAAGCGGTTTTGCCTTTTAAGTCAGGCGGCGGTTCGGAAGTTTTGGCTGCGCGCTATGTAAAGCATAAAACCTTAGATGAAGCCGTTGAAACGGGCTTTGCGCTGTTTCGTCCGAATACACAGAATTTTTCGGTTATTAAAAAAATAAAATCACAACGACATCATAAGTCGGCTCACGCAGCCGCTGTGAGCTATATGGGCCGAAGCGGATACGCGATTCAGCCATGGGAAATGACCTTAGAGGGTTTAGCGGGCTTTATGAATCCCGATTCTTACTATGCATATACTTGTTTGCAGCCTGCAAAGGCTAACGAAGGCGTCGAAATCGACAAAATGCGCTACAGCGTAAACCGTGACGAAACGGGTAAGGTGCGATACGGCTGGGTGCGTGGCGGATTAGCGTGTAACCCGCGTTTGCAGACAAAACTTTGCGATATGAAAGTTTTAAAACAAGACGAAAAATGGCTGTTTTTAACAAATATCGAAACGGGTAAAGAAACAGTCGATTTTAACGGTTCAATAAACTGGAATCCATACAGACAGCGCTGGATAATGATTGCGCAGGGTGAGACCGGTGAAATTCTGTATTCAGAAGCAGATACTTTTAACGGCCCCTGGATATACGCGCGCAGCGTTGTTAAGCACGATTCATACAACTTTTACAACCCGGTTCATCATTTGTGGTTTGACAAAGATAACGGTTCAAAAGTCTTTTTTGAAGGTACTTACACATCATTTTTTACCCGCGACGGTTATAAAACCCCTCGTGCAGACTACAACCAGGTTATGTACAGCTTAGACATATCGCGGCCTGAGCTGATACTGCCCGAGCCGATTTATTGTGTTAACGACGAAAGGGGCGGGCGCAGATTGATGAACGGAGCGGCGGTTAAAGCGCAGGATATGTATAATCGGGTTTCCCATATTGAGTTTTGCGCATTTTCAAGCAACAGAGGTTTTGAAAAGATACTTAAGCCTGTTTACGACCATTCGCAGCCGAACAGCGATAAGTTTGATTTGCAAACTCTTTCTAATGGCGGTGAACCGCTGTTTTATGCGGTTGCCGACGATTCAGAAGGCGATGAGCTTGCGATTTCAAAAAAATTACTTCGCACAATGAGCTTTGGCAAAGTTATTAAAGCCAAAGGAGCCGTCACTTTAAGTCCTGACATTAGTGCAGAGCTATTTAAATAAAGTTTTGTTCACTGAATAGGTATAATTGTTGTGGAAATTTTGGGCAAAATATAGGATACTTGCAATGAAGTGGTGGCAGCTATGAAAGTTGTGTTTATAGAGAAAATTGATAAACAAACTAGGGGGAATTGATGGAATTCGTGAAATACGAGCAGAGAAACAGATACGGTATTATAACAATAAACCGTGAAGAGGCTTTAAATGCTTTGAATTCTGCTGTCCTTGATGAACTAAATGAAATTTTAGATAATATAGACACGAACGCGGTTCGTTGTTTAATTATAACCGGTGCCGGTGGAAAGTCTTTTGTAGCAGGCGCCGACATAAAAGAAATGTTAGAATTAGACAAATCAGGGGGCGAGTTTTTTGGGAAAAAAGGCAATGATGTTTTTGCAAAAATAGAGAATTTTGCGCTTCCCGTGATTTGTGCCATTAACGGATATGCCTTAGGCGGCGGCTGCGAGCTGGCTTTAAGCTGTGATTTCAGAATATGTTCTGAAAAGGCCGTATTTGCGCAGCCCGAAGTTGGTTTAGGCATAATTCCCGGTTTTGGCGGCACTCAGCGTTTAATGCGTGCAGTCGGCATGGGAATGGCAAAACAAATGATTTATAGTGCAGGCAAGATAGATGCGGCAGAAGCTTTGCGCATTGGTTTGGTTAATGCTGTTTATGCGCCCGAAGAGCTTATGCCTGCTGCCGAAAAGTTGGCTGATATTATTTCTAAGAACGCACCTATAGCAGTACAAAAAAGCAAAATAGCGATAAACTCGGGTTCGCAACTTCCCATAAACAAAGGCACCGAAATTGAGACGCGCTTATTTGGCGAATGTTTTGAAACAGACGATCGCAGGGCGGCAATGGGGGCTTTTATCGAGAGACGTAAAAACGTCGAGTTTTTTAACAGGTAACCAAGGAGACGAAGATGAAAGTTGGTATAATCGGCGCCGGCACGATGGGATGCGGTATTGCGCAGGCTTTTGCGCAGGTTGAGGGCTTTGATGTTTATTTGTGCGACATTAACGAAGAATTTGCTGCAAAGGGCAAGACGCGCATTGCTGCGGGGCTGTCGAAACTTGTGGCCAAAGAAAAAGTGACTCAGGCTTATGCTGACGGGCTTTTGGCTAAAATTACAACCGGCGAAAAAGCGATTTGCAAAGATGCAGAGCTGGTTGTTGAGGCAGCCTTAGAGGATATGAGCGTTAAAAAGCAAACTTTTAAAGAGCTTGAAGCGATTGTAGGGCCCGACTGCATTTTTGCCACGAACACTTCGTCGTTGTCTATAACCGAGATTGGCGCGGGTTTGGGGCGACCTGTGGCGGGGATGCATTTTTTTAACCCGGCCGACAGAATGCAGCTTGTAGAAGTGATTGCGGGGCTGAACACGCCTGCGGCAATTATGGATAAGATTAAAGAGATAGCGGTGGCGCTCGGAAAAGAGCCTGTAGAAGTCGCAGAGGCGCCCGGTTTTGTGGTAAACAGAATATTGATGCCGATGATTAACGAGGCAATCGGTATTCTGGCAGAAGGGGTTGCCAGTGCCGAGGGTATTGATACGGCGATGAAGCTGGGGGCGAACCACCCGATGGGGCCTTTGGCATTGGCCGATTTGGTTGGGTTAGACGTTGTTCTTGCGATAATGAATGTGCTGCACGAAGAAACGGGCGACCCGAAGTATCGCGCCCACCCGCTTTTAAAGAAGATGGTCAGGGGTAAATTGCTTGGAAGAAAGACTCAGAAAGGGTTTTACGAATATAGTAAATAATCGCGCGTTTTTTTGCGTGAGACAGTAATAATTAATAAAGGAAAAGGCTATGGATTTTACTCTAAGTAAGGAACACGAAATGGCGAGAACCTTGTTCAGAGATTTTGCGCTGAACGAAGTTAAGCCGGTGGCAAAAGAAGTCGATGAAACCGAAGAGTTTCCTGCAGCTAACGTAGAAAAAATGCAGAAACTCGGGTTCTTGGGCATACCGATGCCGAAAGAGTATGGTGGACAGGGTTGCGACACTTTAGCTTATGCGATCTGTGTCGAAGAGTTATCCAAAGTTTGCGCCACAACCGGTGTTATCGTGTCGGCACACACTTCTTTGTGCGCCGAGCCAATTTTAAAAAATGGCACTGAAGAACAGCGACGCAAATTTTTGGTGCCTCTGTCAAACGGTCAAAAACTCGGTGCATTCGGGCTCACAGAGCCTAATGCGGGAACTGACGCCGCAGGGCAGCAGACCAAGGCTGTGCTTGATGGCGACTCTTACATCCTTAACGGAAGTAAAATATTCATAACCAACGGCAAAGAAGCCGATATTTACGTAATTTTTGCAATGACCGACAAGAGCAAAGGCACGAGGGGTATTTCGGCATTTATCGTCGAAAAAGGCACTCCGGGCTTCACTTTCGGCACCAAAGAAAAGAAAATGGGAATCAGGGGTTCGGCTACTTACGAACTGATTTTTACTGATTGCAGAATACCCAAAGAAAACTTGTTAGGCGCAGAGGGCAAGGGCTTTGGCATCGCTATGTCCACGTTAGACGGCGGGCGTATCGGTATCGCTGCTCAGGCCCTCGGTATTGCGGCGGGCGCATTAGAAAGCACTATCGCCTATGTCAGAGAAAGAAAACAATTCGGTCAGGCTATTTCTAAGTTCCAAAACACTCAGTTCGAAATAGCAGATATGGCCACTAAGGTTGAAGCTGCACGGCTTCTGGTTTACAAGGCAGCTATGGCAAAAGATTCGCAAAAGCGTTTCTCGGTTGAAGCGGCTATGGCAAAACTTTATGCTTCTGAAGTAGCAATGGAAGTAACGACCAAAGCTGTGCAGCTGCACGGCGGCTACGGTTATACCCGTGAGTATGAAGTTGAACGCATGATGCGTGATGCGAAAATCACTGAAATATACGAAGGAACGAGCGAAGTTCAGCGTATGGTAATCAGCGCCAGTCTTCTGTAACCACTTCTGACAAAGGAATTAAGATATGAAAATAATTGTATGTATAAAACAGGTTCCTAACACCAATGAAGTTAAGCTTGACCCGATTAAGGGTACGCTTATACGCGATGGTGTTCCGAGTATTATGAATCCCGATGATAAGGCCGGTCTCGAAGCGGCTCTGACATTAAAAGAAAGATACGGCGGCGAAGTAAATGTAGTATCAATGGGGCCGCCCCAAGCCGATGCAGTTTTGCGTGAAGCAATGGCTATGGGGGCTGACAAGGCATATTTGGTCACAGACCGTGCTTTTGGCGGGGCAGATACGCTGGCAACTTCCACAACTTTAGCGGCTGCGGTAAAAAAAATGGAATACGACCTTATTATTACCGGCAGACAGGCTATAGATGGCGACACAGCCCAAGTCGGGCCTCAGCTGGCAGAACATTTAAATATTCCTAACGTTTCTTATGCCGAAAAAATTGATTTAGACGGCAAAACCCTTGTGGTGCAGCGACAATACGAAGACAGATATCACACTGTGCGCGTGCAGATGCCTTGTTTGCTGACGGCACTCGGCGAAATGAACAAACCGCGTTATATGACGCCGGGCGGCATCTTCGATGCTTATAGAAAGCGTGAAGTGACGATAGTGACCCGCGCAGACTTGGATGTCGAAGACGAAAAAATCGGTCTGAAGGGATCGCCAACTCGTGTTGTTCAGTCTTTCCCGAAAAGTTTGAAAGCGGCGGGTGTTAAAGAAGCAGCTCTTGAACCCGAAGAAGCGGCAAACTTTATAATGGAAAAACTTAAAGAAAAATTCATTTTTTAAGCAGCTCAGCATAAGGAGAAATGATGAATATTCAAGATTACAAAGGTGTTTTTGTTTTTGTTCAGCAAGTAGATTCTCACATTTCCGGTGTTTCTTATGAGCTGCTTGGAAAAGCGCGCGAATTGGCAGACACCTTAAATACAGAAGTGGGTGCCATTTTGTTGGGCAGCAATGTTGAAAAACTGGCCGACAACTTAGCAGAATACGGTGCAGATACTGTGATAGTCGTTGATTCAGAAGAATTGAAGGAATACAGAACTGAACCATATGCACACTCAATAACCTCAATCGTAGAAAAATATAAGCCCGAAATTATTCTATACGGCGCAACAGCCATTGGCAGAGATTTAGCGCCGCGTGTGTCGGCAAGACTCAAAGCCGGTTTAACCGCAGACTGCACAAAGCTTGACATAGACGAACAAACCAAAGGTTTGCGTATGACAAGGCCGGCATTCGGCGGCAATATTATGGCGACTATCATATCACCCGAACACAGGCCGCAAATGGCAACCGTAAGACCCGGAGTAATGCAGCGAATAGCAAAAAGAGCAGGTGCTAAGGCGAAAATTGAAAAACCGCAAATAGAACTGACTCCAAATAATAAATACGTAGAAGTTACTCAGGTGGTCAAAAAGGTTGTAAACAAAATCGATATCATGGACGCGAAAATACTTGTTTCAGGCGGCAGAGGCGTAGGCAGCAAAGAAAACTTTGCAATACTCAAGGGCCTTGCTGATGTGCTTGGTGCCGAAGTGAGCTGCTCACGTGCATGTGTTGATGCCGGTTGGATAGAAAAAGACCAACAGGTTGGGCAGACCGGTAAAACCGTCAGACCGCACGTTTATTTCGCCGTTGGTATTTCAGGCGCAATTCAGCATTTGGCTGGTATGGAAGAGTCGGATATAATTATTGCAATTAACAAAGATCCTTCGGCGCCAATATTTGACGTAGCCGACTACGGAATAGTAGGCGATATGAATAAGATTGTTCCGATTTTAACAGAAAAAATTAAAGCAGAAAAAGCTGCTAAATTGGGCGTATAAGTATATATAGGAGATTGAAAATGAGCGAAACACCTTACAAAAGTATGATCAGACTTAGAATGAGCACAGCAGATGCCCATTACGGCGGAAATTTGGTTGACGGCGCAAAAATGCTGCAGCTGTTCGGCGATGTGGCCACCGAGCTTTTAATAATGCATGACGGCGACGAAGGATTGTTTAAAGCTTACAGCAGCATAGAATTTATGGCTCCTGTTTATGCCGGTGACTATATCGAAGCAGTCGGCGAAATTACAAGAGTCGGAAACAGCTCGCGCGAAATGACCTTCGAAGCAAGAAAAGTCATTGTTCCGCGACCCGATTTATGCCCTTCTGCAGCCGATATTCTCGAAAAACCCATAGTAGTTTGCAAAGCTGTTGGAACTTGCGTGGTTCCTAAGCAGGTTCAGCGCAAAGCTAAATAATTAAAAGCAAATACCCCCAAAAAGTTTTTGGGGGTATTTTTTATTTTAGCGGCTTTGTTATGAAATTCTTTGGCAGCCCGGCCCTTCGATTTTGCTTTTGCCGGCACTAATAGAGCTTATATTGATTTGTGTGCCTATTCTGGCCTTAATTTCTCCGACGTGCGAGATTATTCCTATTAATTTGCCGTCCTGCTTAAGGGCGGCCAAGCTGTCCAGTGCCCAAGAAAGCGATTTTTCATCTAAGCTTCCGAAACCTTCATCTAAGAATAGCGAGTCTACGCGAACCTTTTTACTTGCCATTTTAGAAAGTCCTAACGCTAATGCCAGGCTCACAATAAAGCTCTCGCCGCCCGACAAGTTGCATGTCGGCCTGATTTCACCGCCTTGGTAGTTGTCTATTACGCACAGCTCAAGGTTTTTATCGTTGTTGCGTTTTAAAAGATACCTGTCGCTCATTTTTTCCATTTGCCTATTTGCGTGCGATACTAAAATTTCAAATGCAAATTCTTGCGCTAAGTTTCTGAACTTTTTGCCGTCAGACGACCCAATGAGCTCGTATAGCTTTTCCCAGCGTTTATATTCTTCTGTTTGTGCAGAAAACTTTAAGGCAAGCTCTTTGTTTTTATTTATTTTTTCATTATTGTCAGCTAATTTGAAAGAAATTTGTGATATTTCATTTTTAAACGAATCAAGCTCAGATTTGCATTTAATTTCATCATCTTTCAGCTCTTCCGGAGACATTTGCGTTAAGTTTTTACTTAGCTCTGATTCTAACCGCAACTTTTTGTCGCTTTCGAGAGCTTTAATAGAAGTTTGCCTGTCATTTAATTCTTTTTCGGTTTTTATCAGACTGTCAAAGTCTTCTTGCTCTAATCTGGCATCAATAAACTCGTTTTCGTCAGAAAAACCTGCTTTTTTTAGTTTCTCTGTAAAAGTGCTCTTCGCAGCTTTAAGCTCCGGCTCTTGTTTTGCGATGTTTTCTTTAAGGCCGGTAATTTGCATTTTAAGCGTATTAAATTCATTCTGCTTATCTGAAAACCGCTTGAACATATCTTTTGCAAATAATTTTGCTCTTTCTAATGCTAATTTCAGGCGTTCTTCTTCTTTAACAGGGTCTTTATCTTGGTATAAGTGCATTCTTTCGCTTTTATGCGATATTAATTCTTGTTTTTCTTTATTTATCTTTTGTTCTTTTTCTTCAAAATTCTTTTGCTCGTTTTTGATTAGTTCTTCGTAATGTTTAATTTCGCCGCCGATCTGAACAATCTCTTTCTCATAATCAGTTTTTTTGCGCGATTGCTTAACAAATTCGTTCATACGATTTTTGAGCTGCAAAATAATGTCGTTGTTAATTGTGCAACCTTTGTTGTATCCGAGCTCAACGAGCTTGGCCTCTAAATTTTCGGATACCTGCAAACTATTGTATTTTATGCCTTCAACGTCTTTGATGAGAGTAGATAGCGATTTTTCAACAGAGTCTTTTTTGTTTGCGCTGATTGTGGTTTTATTTTTAAAATCTTCACAAGTTCTTTGTGCCCCTGTCAAAGCTTTTTCAAGTTCTTGCAAGCCTTTTTCTTTTTTTTCAATGTCTGTAATCAGTGCAGTAAGCTCATCAATACGCTTCTTTGTCTCATTATCCTCTTTGGGTAATCCTTTTGCAAAGGGGTGTTCAAGGGCTCCGCACAGGGGGCAGGGCATGCCTTCCGACAATTCTTTGCGTTCTTCTGCAAAGTCTTTGCGCTTATTAATGTGCGCCATTTCATGTAGCAGCGCATCTTTTTCAACTCTTAAATCGCCTATCGTCTTGCCTTTTAAAAGCACTTCAATAGCTGATTCCTGCGTATTAAAGGCAGCCTCAGAATTCTTAAAATTTGCCTCAGCTTTCTCAAGATCTTTTTGTGTGGTTTCGATCTCATTAGTCAGCGCTTTAAGTTCATCGCGCAAACCTTGAGCACTTCTATTTTTGCTATCAATTTCGGCAAGCTTTTCATTTAACGACTTAAACTTTTCTTCTATCCCCGTCATCTCGCTTACTAGGTATTCATCGCACTTGTGCTCTTCTAAGTAAGCAATAATTTTCTCGCTGTCATCTCGCTTTATATTAAGTTCTTCATTTTTTCTTTTAAGCATCTCATTGTAATCATTTATGTGTTTTTTAACCTCTGTTTTCTCTCTTTCAGCTTCTTCTAATCGCGCTGCCGATTTTTTAATTTCTGTGTCTAGCGGCGTGATTTTAATAATCAGAGACCTCTCATTTTCAAGCTCTTCGCCGGCTTTGTTTGCTGCTGCTTCGGCGGTATTGTGCGAAATCTCAAGATTTTTAACCTCTGCATCAATTTCAGGGAATTTTGCTTCCTTTAACTGTAATTGCTGCACGTTTTCTTGATACTTTTGCGTCTGCATTAAGAGGCTAAAATAAACCGATTCAACAGTTGCTGCCTTAGTCGCCTTAGCTAACTGTTCACGTTTGGGTTTGAAATTATCTAATTCGATGTTCAGCTGCTTTTGTTCGTTCGCAATACCCTCTAAGTCGTCTTTTAAAACTTTTATATCATTTTGCCATTCAATTTCGCGACTCAGTTTTTGCAGTTTATTTTCATTAAATTCTACTTTATTTTTAAGTTCTTCACTGTCTTTTTGCAGTTTTTGAACCTCTTCTTCTGTTAAAATTTCAATAGCATTGATTTCAGTTTTAATTAAAGCAAGTTTGTTGCCCTCTTCGCGTTTGCGGTCGTTGGCCATAACCGAGAGCTTTGTATAGATTCCTGTTCCCGTAATTTGTTCTAAGATCTTTGATTTATCTTCGTTTCCGGCCTTTAAAAAGTTGTCGAAGTTGCCTTGAGCAAGCAGAATGGCCCTCGTAAATTGTTGAAAATCCATACCTGTTTTTTCAACAACAACCGCCGGCACTTTGCTCAGCTTGCTTTCAATTACTTTGTTTTCAGACTCACCTGTGTAGTGCGCTATTTGATGTTCTGCAGGCTGCAAATTGCCATCAATTCGCTTGCGTGCGCGCCTTTGTTCCCATTTGCAAATAAAAGTGCCCTGCTGCGATTGAAAAACCACCTCAGAAAGGCATTCCGCAGTTTGCCGCGACATTATTTCGTTGTTCGACGCGCTAATGCTGCCTAACCTCGGCGTCGCCCCATAAAGCGCCAAACAAATAGCGTCAAGAATCGTAGATTTACCAACCCCCGTTGGCCCCGTTAAAGCGAAAAGCCCGTCGTTAACATACTCAGACGCACTAAAATCGATGCTCCACTCGCCATATAAAGAGTTCAGATTCTTAAATCGAAGTTTTAAAATTTTCATATTTGCCCGGCTCCTCTCTAATTCGCGTTCGAGTCAGCTTCTTCAGCGCTCTTCAATAGCTCGTTAAAGCAGTGCCGCAGCATTGGCTTCGACTCTTCATCAACGCTCGCGCCCTCTAAAACCTTCTCAAACACGCGCTCAGGGGTCATTCTCTCAAGCGACATATCCTCTGCGCCAATTTCCAGTGTGCTTTTGATTATTCGTATGTTTTTTATGCACAAAACCTCTACCGAAGAGCCTGCCGTAGCCTTTTCAATCTCTTCTTTGACCGTTGCCGAGGTGGCGTCGCCATCGTATTCAATTTCTAACCACACGTTTTGGTTTTCTTCTTTTAATTGCTTTATGCGTTCTGTAATCGTGTCTAGTGAGCCTTTTACCCGTTCGAGTTTTTGAAAAGTTGGAACGGAAATGGCCTCGATTCTTTTTTCTTTGCCCGAGAACTCAATTCTGATGATGCTTTTTTCTTGTTTCGCTTCACCAAACCCCATCGGAATCGGCGACCCGGAATATCTCATGTCTTCTCTGCCTGCGACCAATTGTGGCACGTGCAGGTGACCGAGCGCTAAATAATCGATATTTTCAGGAAACTGCGATGCGGCGATTTGCACCAGATTGCCCACATAGAGATCTCTGACTCCGTCGCCTTCAATGGTTTTGGCGTTTGTTGTAAAAAGGTGGCCGGTGGCAATTATCGGAATGTTTTTGTATCCTTGTCTGCTGTATTCATCGACTTTTTCTTGAGCTATGCTGCATACTGTTTTGTAATGGTTTTCGATTCCAACCATGATTTTAGTGTTTTTATCGTCGATTGTTTCGCCCGCATCTATTGTTCTTATTTCTCTGTCGCGCAGGTATGGAACTGCGCAAATCACTGCTTTTGGCGTTTTTTCGTCATAAACAGTTATGACTTCGTCTTCGGGGTTTGTTGTTGCAGAGCCTATTACTGATATATTCATAGCTTTGAGCAATTGTTTCGGGGCGTCTAAAAGTGAGGGCGAATCGTGGTTGCCGCCGGTGACGACTACTTGTTTGCACGATGTGACAGAAAGATTGGCCAAAAAACTGTAATAAAGTTCTTGTGCTT
Source organism: Candidatus Rifleibacteriota bacterium (assembly GCA_028689875.1). Classification (GTDB taxonomy): domain Bacteria; phylum Muiribacteriota; class Ozemobacteria; order Ozemobacterales; family Ozemobacteraceae; genus MWDD01. The sequence continues at coordinate 16,615 of JAQVCG010000034.1, forward strand.
GATTGGTCGGTAAAACAGTATCAAAGATATCGCCCGCTATAATTAAAACTTCGGTATTTTCTTTAATGATTGTTTCTTTAAGCCAATTTAAAAATGCTTCAAATTCGTCATATCGCTTTTTGTCGTAGAGGGTTCGGCCCAGGTGCCAGTCTGAAGTATGCAGAATTTTCATTTTGACTCCCAATTTTTGCTTTATATATAATAGTTTTAAACTCATTAATTAAGCGTTTCAACTATATTAAGGTGAAATTTAGGCTTTTGTTCAAAAAAAAATGAAAAAAATAAACTTGCCTAAAATAACAAAACCCGCTTTAAGCGGGTTAATGTCGTTTAAAACTGAGCCGCGTTGGATTTGAACCAACGACCCCCTGATTAAAAGTCAGATGCTCTACCCCTGAGCTAGCAGCCCATACTATTCAAAATCACCGTATGGGCAATTATGAACAAAGCGAGAAACGGGACTTGAACCCGCGACATCCACCTTGGCAAGGTGGCGCTCTACCAACTGAGCTATTCTCGCAAAAATCACGTCATCGGGGCGACTGGACTCGAACCAGCGGCCCTCTGGTCCCAAACCAGATGCGCTACCAACTGCGCTACGCCCCGCTGCTTGTGTCGCAAATCTTATTTTGGGGTCAGTTGAACCTCAAAACGGCCTCGCGTCGCAACTGTCGTGATTATAGCAAACTAAGGTTTTATTGTCAATAAAAAAATATTTTTATTGTGCAATACAATTTTAAAGTGCTCAGGCAGAAGATTTGCGCTTTTCAATTAAGGTGTTGTTGAACTGAGAAGGATTGTCTTATATAATTAAGTTTTAAAGCAGATACGTTTTTTAAGTGAGGCTGAGACTAATGTTAAGAGAGTTCGTTGTGTCAAAGTGGTTGGTTTGTGTGATTATGGTTGTTGTGATGATGTCGATTACATCAGTATATGCGCAAGAGGGCCTTATCAGCTCGGTCTACATAGCCGAACGCGAAGCTTTGCAAGATATGCAGGCTGCCCGTAAAGCCGGGAACGAAGAAGAGGTAAAGCGGCTTTCGACAGAAATCAAAAAAAATGTCGAACAAGCAAAGAGCAGGGCCCGTGACATGATGACTCTCACCGAAAGCTCTATCGAAAAAATTCAAAAAGAAAACGCACCGAACATGAGCGCAGAACAGCGCCTCGTGCTACTAGACAAACTTGATCGGCTTAATTCCGAAAAACGAATTCTCGAATATGAGTTGGAAGAAAACAAATGGGGCTTTTCTTATAAGAAGCAGGCTAAATTCAAAGAAATAGAGAAGTATAAACAGATAATTGTTAAGATACAAGAATACGCGGCGAATGAGGTTAAAAAGAGGGAAGAGCGTATCGTGAAGGCTCAGAAGGATTTGACAGAGCTGAGCAGAATACACGAGGAAGAATTGCAGGGGGAAAAAGACAGGCTGCAGGAGCTAACCCGGATGGCGGCCGAAACCAGAAAAAAAGTGGCAGAAGGCAAAGAGCCGGCTGAGAATATAGAGAGAGCCGAGAAAGGCGTCGAAAGCTATAACAATAGTATTGCGAAAATGGCGGCAAGAATGGCTGAAGGCACTTATACGTCACGCGCTTTCAACTGGGTTGGCACAGGTCATTTTCGCGGAATAATTGCATGTGAACAGGCGGAAATTGCTAAAATCAACAACGCGCTGGCTGATGAAAGCTTGTGTGTGCAATATTGTGGCAGTAATATGACTCCGAGTATTAAGACCTGTCGTGAAGTCATTGCCAGCACTCAGGCTGAGATTGATGAGATGACGAAAAAGTATGCCTCAGAAGAATGGGAAGGCCGAAAAGATCTGCGCCGGAGAATGCAGGACAAGCATATCGAGATTCTCAAATTGCAGGAAGAAGTCGGGCTCAAGGATGAAAAACTCGAGGCTCTCACTGCGCGGCGCAATGAGCTTGAGAAGTTTCTGATGCACGATTTTCTTACCGAGCTGCCTGAAGAGGATTCGGGCTTTGTTAAGGCGATTAAGTGGATCAGCAACTCACTTGATCGTGTGAATGAGGTTGTCGAAAAATTCGAGAAGTTTAAAAAAGTTGTCAATCTCGTGCAAAATAGCAGTAATCCATATAAGGCGGTTAATTATCTTTTCGAGGAAGCGACCGGAAAAAGTTTGAATGAGCGGATTGCTTCAAAACTGCTTCCCAAGAAAGTTCTAGAGAATAACCTGGTTCAGCGCCTGATCAAGGGCGAATCGGTCAGTCGAAATGAACTTCTTAAAGAAGCTGTTATGGAGGAGTTGCCTCCTGAAACCAGACGCAAGGTCGAACAGGCTGTCGATCTGATTAATACCGCACGCAGCGGGAATATGCGCGATCTCATTGCGCAGCATGGTTTCGAACAAGCTATGCGCGTAATTGATTCTCAGCCCGAACTGAAACAGGCCTGGGATACCTTCAATCAGGCGCACGATATCATGCATAAACCCGAGCTAATCAAGGAGCGTCTTGAAGACTCGATTCGAGAACGAGTGACTCTTGAACTCAAGACAAAAGGCGTTGAAATAGTTGATTCTATGGTCAGCGAAGAAGTGAAAAAAAGAGTTGCTGCCTATCAAGATAAGCTCAAAAACATTGAAGAAGATCTCGTCAAAAACTACCGAGTGCCGGCAGAAGCATTTGTGGAAGCTTCTCTGGTTGCGGTTCAAAAAGGTTTCGAAAGCCGCATAGGTTTAGATGGCGATGATTTTGGCCCGGTTGAAGGCATAATCAAAGGCTATAAACCTCAGCCCGCGAAATAGCGAAATCAGGATACAAATCAATAGCCGGGAGCATTTATGTTTTATGAAACAGAGGATTTAAGAAACAGCGAAATATTTCTTAAATTAAGAGAAACCTGTGATGAGAAGCCCGAAAAGCGCTGGTTGCCCGCGTATTATTTCGATATCTGCTTGCTCGACGGCACCCTAATCGGGAAGTGCGACTTACGAATCGGGCACAATGATAAAACCTACGTTGGCGGTAATATCGGGTATGCAATCGATGAGCCGCACAGAGGACACCGCTATGCTGCAAAAGCCTGCGAATTAATGTTTAAACAGGCAAAAAAGCACAAAATGGATCATATCATCATTACCTGCGATCCCGATAACATTGCCTCAAGCAAAACCTGCGAACTGGCAGGCGGAAAATTCCTCGAAATAGCACCCATCCCCGAAGACAACGAAATGTACACCCCCGAAAGAAAAAACAACGTTGTAAAGATATACAGGTTTGATTTCTCATCTTAGAGGTCGTGCCCTGGTTTTCACCGTCGTTGAAATACCCAAGCTGCGATTTCGTAATCATTTGCGGGGCCTTCGTCTTCGCAGATATAGTTTTGTCCGTCCCATAGAAGGCGTCGAACTCTTCCCGTGTGGCTCTGAAGCAAAAGGTCGTCTTGTTCTGTCACATATTTTCCGCCTTCGCTTGCTATAGTAATGCCGATTTCGTTTTTGGGGCGATCCCATTTTTTCTCTAACAGGTATATTCCGTTGCGGTGAAATGAAATTTCGACCGTGATGTTTTCTTTAACGCTCAAAAGTTTGAAAAGCATCGTAAACCGGCTGATGCTCCATATTTCTTTTATAATACCCGGTGCTGCCATAAGGAATATAATTGTCCCTATATCTGCAACCCAGGGTATAAGCAGATACCAAGGGCTATAACCGGCTGAAAGAATCCAGCAATCAAGCAGAATCGGACCGATGAACGGAATATATACTCCCGAAGAATATTTCTTAGTAATCGCCGCCTGAAGAGTGCATCCGATAAAGGTCAACCAGCTGATCAGCGGAAAAACAAGCCCCGCGATCAATAATATTATTTTTACTGCCATAATCTGTTATCCCGTCATTATTATCAATGACAATATCCGCCCGTTCTTTTGTATTACAGGTTGGTTCACTTATCAGATGATATCATTTTTTATCCCAATTCATGGGGTAATATATTGCTGAATTAGCTGTAATTCATATTTATCACGTATGATATGGTCTTTCAATTCATCGATAGACATTTTGTTCTTTTTGCTTCAATGGTGGGGGTTTTTATTGGGATTCCGGTGTCTTTTAGGTTTATGAAAGTGGAATCATTGGTTTGTAAGAAGTTCTTGAAGCCATCGCCGTTTAGCCAGTAGTATATTCCCCAGTTAGTGAAATTCCATTCTTCTGAGTATGGGTTTAATTCATAGTCAACGTAATATATTGAGTTGTTTTTTATTACAAAATTACTTGGAAAATAATCGATATTTATGTTGTTGGCTTGAAGCGATTTTTCCCAAATTAAGACTTCTTTTATATAACTATCAATTTCAACTCCGGCGCTGATTGCCTCTGAAACTGTTAATCCATCGATATATTCTTTGATCAAATATCCTTGCTCTGTATTGGATTCAATGAGCTTAGGAATGTTTATATTCTGCTTTTCCAGTATTTTGTAGGCATCAATTTCCAGATTGATTTTTGGCCCGCTAAAATGATAATACGAGACCGTTTCGGAATGCATTTCTTTGTAAATATATTCTACGCCATCGCATACTACTAGGGAAGATATGCCCGATTTGCCTTTTCCGACTTCTCGGATGAATTTATATTTTGCAGGAATCATGTTGCCTCGCCGGAATTAGTGTCTTAATCGTTTTATGCATACCATCATAGGTAGGTGCTTAATATATAAATAGTTCAGGGAATGGGTCTTCAAGGTTCGGGGAAATGAGAAAGACTCTGTCAATGTCAGACTTTCCTTGGATAAATGGGGCTGCTAAAACCGTTTCATCCAGAATGAAAGCGAGCTTACTTCCGATTAATTTTTCTGTGACTTTCCCTAATTTTTCGGTGCCTCTTGGGGTAAAACATAGGCAAAGCGTGGTATGAGCTTCTTTGTCAATCATTGGGATGAAATCGCAGATATCGTTTCCGGAAAGCTCGGGAATTGGTTTGAGCAGATAAAACATGGCGGGGCGTTTTATTGCAGAGTCTTCTCGGTCTTTCAGGATGATTTGTTGGGAGTTAATGTCTTTGAATTCTGAATCTGTGAGAGCCATTTCCGACACTTCCATAATTCGGATCCGCTTTTTGAGGCTTTCTACGAGGGCCTTTCGCTTGGTTATGAACTCTTTTTTTCTTTCAACGGAAACAGGAGAGGCTGTTTCTTGTGAGAAGACAGGGGACAGAGGTATGATGAAAAGAAATGAAAATATAAGGAAGCTGCTGATAAGGGATCGTAAATACATATTAAAAATCTTTTCTCGTGGAAGAAAATGCCAGCCACAATTGAAATGGTATGCAATAACCCAAGTGAATTGTACTGTAGCATTGATGGTATTGCAAGCAAGACGTCCTTTTTTCGATGGAGA
>JAQVCG010000035.1 GCA_028689875.1 Candidatus Rifleibacteriota bacterium
TAAAGTAGTAATGACAAAAACTCTGAATTTTGTACGAGTATTCTGAATATTTTTATTAATCGTGTCTGGAGTTTATAAGTTTTTTAACTCTGTTCGCTGCGTTTTGTGCGAGGTTTTCGGCGAAAAACCAAATGTCGTTGCAGTGACATACGCCATTTCCCATGAGAGCGTATGTGTCGTAAAAGCTCTTTGATGGAAAGTCTACGATTAAGGCGCCTTTTTCGATGTCTATGACGGCGCCGCAGTAATTAGTGTATTTGGTAATTCTTTTTGATTTATTTGGTTCTTCATAGTTGTAAAAGACAGCACCCAAATTTTGGGATGAATAAGCGGGAGTTGCGTCGGTTTTCCAGTTTAAAGGATTAATTACAAAACTGCCTTTGCCCGTGAACATTGTTGAAGCAGCGTCTTTCGTTTGCGTATTCCATACAACTATAACCGCAGTATCATCTGCTGACTTTGCGGGGCTAATATCGCGACCGGCAAAGTCTCTTTCAAGTTTTTTTAGACTCAGGTTTGGAATTCCAATTAAATAGGCTGCTGCAAAACCGTTTGCTCGAGTGATTTCAGGACAGAACTTGATAACGTTATACAGATTCGCGGCTCCTTGGCTGTGCCCTAACAAAATATAAGGGCGGCCGTTATTATAGTGCTTAAGGTAATATTTGAATGCAAAAATTGCATCAAGCTCTCCGGGCTTCGTTTGCAATAGAAGACCTCTGTTGTTTTCTTTAGCCAAGGCACTGATAATTCTTGTATATTCAAGCTGTCGAATAAACGGTGCAAAAATTTTGGCTTTATTTTTAAAGATAGAGGTCTGGGCTTTTGCAAAACCTGTGATTTTTTCGTGAACTTCCGGTTTTGACCAATCGGTTAAAGCATTTTTTTCATCTGCGATCAAGGTCGGATAAATGTAGAAAACATCGAATTCAGTTTTTTCATCATCGTTTTCAGTTAAAATAACCCAGTTGCTTTTATCTGAATAATCAGGATAAGTCTTGCTTTGAGCAGATAAGGATTGCGAACAAACAAACAAGACAACAATAAGAAGTAAAAATGACAGCTTGGTTCTCATGGTTTTTCCTTTTAAATTGCTTCAACTGTAAGGTGGTCAGCAGTGGCTTTTAAGCCTATTGCTGTTGTTATAGTGTTTTCTAGTTTCTGTCCATTGTCAGGTAATTTGCAGGGTACATATTCTTTTGAAAACCCTGAGAAATAGCCTTCTTCAGATGTTTCCCATAAGACTTCAAGTTTTTGGTCTAAAAACTTGGAGTGAAACTCTTTGGCCGATTCATGCCAGATAGCTTGAACCAAGTCTGAACGTTTCGTTTTTTCGCCGTTGTCAACTTGATTAGGCATGGTGGCCGCAGGAGTGCCTTCTCTGGGTGAAAATTTGAATATATGTATTCGAGAAAAGTTAATTTCTTTCAAAAAATTTAAGGTGTCGGCAAAATCTTGCTCGGTTTCACCGGGAAAACCCACGATCAGATCTGTTGTAATTGCGACATTGGGTATTTTTGCTCTGATTTTTTTTACAACATTTCTGAAGTCTTCTGTGTAATAGGGTCTGTTCATTGCTTTTAATATTTTGTCACAGCCGGATTGTAACGGCAAATGAAAGTGATGGCAGGCTTTAGGAGATGAAGCTGCCCAGTCTATTAAAGCATCATCTACTTCAGTGGGCTCAATTGAGCTTAATCTTATTCTTTCGATTTTTGATATTTTGTCTAATTCAGACAAAAGTGGAATTAACGAAGGTTTAAAGTGCCCGATGTGTATGCCTGTTAAAACTATTTCTTTGTGCCCTTCGTCGGCAAGTAACTGTGCTTCATTTACTGCATCAGCGATAGGTCTTGACCATTCGGGGCCTCTGAGCCTTGATACTATGCAATATGTGCAAAATTGGGTGCAACCGTCTTGAATTTTTAAATATGCCCGTGTTTTTTCAGTTATTGCCTTGTTATAACTAACTTTAAAGTTGACTTCAGGCACATCCAGGCTGAGGGCAGAAAGCATGCGTTTTATTGATTCGTCGTCATTATGCGTCATGACCCAATCAATGTTTTCAACAATTGCATTGTTGCGTTCGCTTAATCTTGCTTCACAACCTGCTAAAACTATTTTAACTTTCGGGTTAGCTCTTTTGACAGAACGCATTATCTGCCTCGCTTTTTGCGATGCACGGCTCGTTACAGAGCAACCATTAAGTATAAAAACATCGGGGTTTTCTTCAACTGATTCCATGCCCAGAAGACACAGCTTCTCAGCTAATTTTTCCCCGTCATATTGACTAACCTTACAACCTAACGATCTAATATGAAAACGTATCATTCTTTTTTTCTCTTTTATTATTGTTCAGTGAAATATATCACAATTTCGCCATATCTCAAAGATTAGTGTATAATCTGAGTATGAATAAACTGCAACTCTGGATAAATGAACTTAAACTCGAAAAACATGTTGAGGGCGGTTTTTATCGCCGCATATACACCTGCGAGAAAACTTTTAAAGAAGATGACTTGCCGCTTCATAAGGGCGCGCGCCCCTATTTTACAACCATTTATTATGCGCTGCCTAAGGGCGGAGTCTCGATGCTGCATCGTTTAAAATCTGATGAAACCTGGTTTTTTCATGATGGCGGCCCTCTGACTATCTATAAAATCAATGCAGACGGCAGTTTGAAAGCTGAAAGGCTGGGAATGAATTTGATAACAGGAGAGCGCCCTCAAATAACTGTTGAAGCAGGAACCTGGTTTGCTGCAATAGCCGATGAATCGCCATCGCTGGTTAGTTGTGCGGTAATTCCCGGTTTTAGTTTCGAAGATTTCGAACTTGCCGACCCAAAAACGCTAAAAGAACTAATCCAAAACCACCCAGAACTTATAAAGTTTTCATTTAGTGCTTCTGAATAAGTCATCTAGTGCTGTTTGAATGCCTTTGAACGGTTTATAATAGCCTTTTTTGTAGTTTTTGAGAACTGCCGTAAGGCGCATGAATCCTTTGTTTTTAAGAGCATCTGCTCTTGCAATGAAAGCATTGTTTTTATGATTAGTTTCTTCTGTCATTTTAGCTAGGAGTTCTTCGTTACACCAGCTTGGTAAAGTTTCTGAAGAACGAATTTTTCCTATAAAATTTACTAAAGATGTAATTTTATTACGCTGAAAATCAAAATTTTCAATTGTTCTGGCTTTATAGATACTTTTGTAGTTCTTTTTGATTTTGCCGGTAATTTTATCTAAAAAAGTTTGGTTTTTGCCTATTGTTTCAAATGAAATCGCTTTTTCGTGGCGTCTGTAGTATTGCAATGGGGAATCAATGCGAAATTTAAGATTCAGAGACTGTGCAAGAAGTGCAAACCATCTGTCAAATGTGTATGATTGCGGTATAGGCAAAGCATAGTCAAGTAATTCTCTCCTTATGCAAGTGACGCAGCCATGAATTGCTGAGCCATACTCTAAGTTTCGTATAACATCATAATCAAATAAGGTTTTATCAAGAGACTTTAAATTGCTGTCTGTACACATTGCGTTGTGTGAAACAAACAGAAATTGTGGATTTTCTTTGAATGCGGTTATGACTGATTCAATTTTGTTAGGAAACCAGCAGTCATCTTGGTCACATAAAAAAACAAAATCGCCTGAAGTCTTGCAAAGGGCTGTATTAAAGGCAATAGCATATCCTTTGTTGGTTTCATGGTTAATTATATTTACTTTGAACGGTGCTCTTTTTTTTAACTCATCTAGTACAGACAAGCTCCTGTCTGTTGATGAGTCATTGCATATAACCAATTCATCGGGTAAAAGTGTTTGACCGGCTATGCTTTCAAGTTGCTCAGATATGTATTTCTCACCATTGTACACCGTCATGGCAATTGAGATCATTTTAAGCTCCTTGAACAAAGAAAAACTTAAATGAAGTGCGAAGAGCGGGACTTGAACCCGCACGGTTTTACCCACTAGATCCTAAGTCTAGCGCGTCTGCCAGTTTCGCCATCCTCGCAATAAACCTTTTTGGTTTGCTTTGAGATTCTAGCAGATTTATTTGAAATAGGCAAATATTTTTTGTAAATTGACAGACAGTAATCTTTGGGTTATCTTTTTATACAACTTAAGACGTTATCTAAGGATATTATAATGCAAAAAGGAATTTGTTTAGCATCTAATCGTTGCGGTAGGGTTCCGGTTTTAGCTATGTTGCTTATCGCTGTAGCTTTTGCCATTGGAGCGCTTTTTTTTCTTGGGTCTGGTGCGGCAGGCAATCAGGCTGCATACATAGAAGACGGTTATAATGCTTATGTAGATAAGGATTTTGACACCTCTTATAAGAACTTTTTGAAGGCTCGTGACGGTTTTTCGCCTTGGCTTTCATTTTATAATCTTTTTTCTGAGAACATTTTAAGCAAAGAAGAAGTAGACGAAATGATTTTTTCTCTTTGTGTTTCTGCTGCCTATGAAGATTTTTTCAATCTGGAAAAGTCTAAATGGGTCTTAGTTGCAGAAAAAGAAGTAGAAAGATTTAAAACTCTTGAAGATTCGGATAAAAAGAAAGAGTATATACAAATTTACAATACTCTGGTCGGAGTTGCCGAATTATGCGCACTTTATGAAAAAGAAGAATATGAAGACGCTTTCAGAAAGCTTTTGCCCCTTGAAAAAGAAGCTTTGGCAAGTGACCAAGACTTTTTTATTTTTGAAATCAGGTTTATGATTGCTTCTGCAAGAGCAATGACCGAACCAATGATATTAAAAAGAGCAAGAGAATTGCTATTTATGATGACAAGCCAGCTCGGCGAGGACGACGAGAGAACAATGGCTCTATGGAGCTTAATGCGAAGCGGATCAAAGTGAGTTAATGGAACGTTACAACCCACAAAGCATTGAAAAACAGGCAAAAAAATGGCCTGTTTTTACTTATGAGGAAGATATTTATGCCGACATGCGCCGAAGACTCGAAGGTGGCATTGGTTTGCGCGCATACGATTGGATTTTTCCCGAAGTAAAAACTGAATATTTTGACAAAGAGATTATAGACGAATACGGCATCGATGCTTGCAGATTATCGGTAATTAGCACTTGCGGCAACAAAAACACAGACAAAAATGATTATTTGAAACACTTGGATTCGACGTATAATTGGTTATCGCGTTTTTATGAAGCTTTCACTATTGAATCATCAAGGCAGTTTGATGAAAAACCGTGGCTTAATGCCATTTTTCAGGCTTATGACCATGCCGTTTTGCGCAAAAAACCTAATTTGGCGTTTGCGTTAATTTGTAAAGCTTTCAAAGATTGCCCTCCAAATAAGGCGTTAACAAAAAATAACCTTGAATTGGTGTTGTCGGCTGTTTACCCATTTTTGCCGATACTGTCGAGGTTTTTGGTTGAAAAATTTGTCGTTAAACTTGGAACAGTTAATGAAATATTTGAGAAATCTGAAAAATTTGTGGGAGTGCGCTTTAGAATAGGCGAGGGGGGCTGGCACCGAGAGATTTTTGATAAGGTGAGGTATGAAGAAGCGCCTTTGGTTGAACTATTGAGGATTAAGTGGGTGAATGCAGCTGCAAATAAAAGACAGGCAACCCTTACTAGTGTTGAGGGAGGCAAACAAATTGTTTTCTTTGGCCAAAACTGAAATAGAGTCATTGAGAATTTTAGTGCTTATACCAATTGTTTTGGGAGTTTTATACTCGTTTTTTAATGATAGTTATGTAAGTATAAGCGAATTGGCTATTGAAGAGATGAAACGTATGAATTTTGCCTCAAACAGCGGTGCTAACGTAATTTTAAAGTCTTTGTCGCTGACGAAAAATGGTGGCGAGGGTGTTTATATAAACGAGGCCGGTTTTGACGAACTTGTTAAGCTGCCCGGAGTCGGTTCTGTGACGGCAAGCTTGATAATGCAAGAGAGAGAGATTAGAAAATTCAACGACTGGGATGACTTTACAAACAGGGTTAGAGGGATGGGAGCGACCAAGGTTGAGAATTTAAAATCGTTGGGTGTGCGGTTAAATGTCGAATAAAAAAGAGGAAAAAGTAAGGATAATGCGCATACAGCCTGATGCTGTTGTATTCTTTACTACTTTTTTTGTGTTAGGTGTTTTTTTTACGAGTTATTGCAGGCCAGGTAATGAATGGATTTTTGGTGGTATTTCGCTCTTTTTGTTTGGAACATCATTTTTTACAAAAAATAATAAAGTTGCAGCTGCTTTGCTTTATGCGACAGCTTTTTTTTCTGCTGCGTTTTATGGAAACTTACGCCTTATACCTGAAGTGAATGAACGTGAAATTAAGCATTTAATCGATTCAGAAGGAGTTTTGAAAGGCAAGTTTACCGGAGGGTTTCGTCACCTTAAATCAGGAGGCATAAGCTTTTTAATTGAAAACAGCGAATATAGAGGTGCGATAAGTTTTGCTGAAAAGACTAAAGAGCGGGCGAAGATTCCCGGAAAAATCAGATGCCATTTTAAAACCGGAGAAGAACTAGATCTATTGCCTGAAAATTATTACAAAATAGAGGGCAAATTTGCTTCTGAATATGGCTCGAAATATCCGTGTTTTATTGCAGATAAAGTTGAGAACACATTTGAAAACTCTTATATCTGGGGGGTAGCAGGAAAAATAAGAGAAAAAATTAAAGAAAGTCTTTCAAGGGCGTTACCAAAAAAATATGAAGGTATTATCGTTGGCTTTGTTCTCGGAGACACTTCTCTAATATCTTTAGAAGATAAAAAGCTTTATAGGGAAACAGGTATTAGTCATTTACTTGCAATTTCCGGGCAGCACATAATGATAATTCTTTTGCTTGCAACCTCTTTTTTAAGTCTTTTGCGCATACCGCCTGTTTCTAGAATTATTATAATTTCTATAGGATTGTCGTTTTATGCCCTTATAACAGTTGGCAGTCCATCTGTTTGGCGAGCTCTCATTATGTATATAGCTGCGGCTTTGGCTTTGCATTTTGAGCTTTTCCCGTCTCCATTAAGGCCTGTTTCTTTAGCGGCATTAACTATTCTTTTGTATAACCCAAACTATATAAACGATGTGGCTTTTATTCTCAGTTTTTCTGCCGTAATAGGTATTGTAATTCTTGCGGGCCCAATAAATATAGTCTTGCAAAAACTTCGTCTGCCTGAAATAATTACAAGATACTTCTCTGTTTCTTTTGCTGCAAATTTGGGTACAATCCCTCTTTGCATGTATATTTTTGGAACATTTTCAAGTGCTTCAATTATTGTGAATCCGCTGATTCTTTGGGCGTTTGCTTATATTATCCCACTGTCATTCTTTATTTCTATTGTTTCGCTGATAAAAATGAGTTGGGCTATTTATATGGCTCCAACTCTAACTCTCGTGTTAGAGGGAGTTATGAGGGTTGTTGAATATGGTGCATCGATTCCGGAACAATTTATTTATGTGGGGAATATTCCCGCTTTTGTTATTGCCGGAATTTACTGTGCTTTTCTTGGTTTTGCGGTTTTTATGAATAAGATGCAAATATTAGATGCAATTAGATCTGGGCGTATTAAACAGCCAAAGCCAACGTTAATCGATATTAATGATGCAACGTTTTACACTGAAAAGCCTATTGAATACGATTCATTTGTTTATAACGGCGAAGATATGCCATCATTACAGCCGCCTGCAAGAATGTTTTACCCTTTAAAAAATCAAGATTATATAAATCAATTAGATGGCATTCTTGTCAAATGCCGGCGCCCTTCTGTTAAGGATTTGCCATCAGAAGTATATACAGAGTTACCTTTGTCGCAACTGAGAATTGAAAACCAAAATATTTATTATCTTTTGCTTAGCCTAGATAAAAATGTGCTCTTAAGTGATTCAGAAAGAGTTTTACAGTCTCAAATCTTGATAATGGCACTTGTAGGAAGCGAATTTTTGGCTCGTATTGTCAGTCATTTGAATCCGCCTCCGGTTCTTTCTGATATGAAAATCGAACATGCAGTTAAAGATAAAAATCTTGCAATTGTTTTGATCTCAGATTATGTTTTAAGCTCATCTTTGTTGACAAGAACCAAAGATCGCGACTTAATGATGCTTATATCGGGACTGCAAAATATGTTCAGTCGTGGTTATAATCAGTTTGAACGAATAACAGGAAACGCCGATTTGCTTGAAACCGTTAACCTTCATTTTGTGCTTCGACATGACATGTTTGTTTGGTGCAAAAAGTTTATTGACTTTGATTTAGAAACCAAAAAGATGAAAAGCAGAAAGTTGAGGCCCGAAATTTGAAAAAAAAATATTTGTTATTTTTTACGCTTCTGCCCAGCTTATTCTATTTTTTTATTTGTCAATTTCAGATTCATTGGCGGCAATTCTTAGTGGCCGTTGTGTTTTCAGTAGGTTTTATAGCTTTCAGCGGCAATAAAAATATTTCTGAAAAGTATAAGGCAATAGAAAATGCACTTCTTAAGGGACTTGCGTTTTTAGCTGTAATTCTTGTTTTTGTTAGTATTTATCCCATTGGTGGTTTGCTTTCAACTCATTTTATGTCTGCGCACTCAAATAAAAAGGCAGATGCAATTGTAGTATTAGCCTCCGGAAGCACGCCTGCCGGAGACCCGGGTTACAGCGGCTTTCAGCGAGTTTCTCACGGTGTACGTCTTTATAAAGAAAAACGTGCTCCAAAACTTATAATCAGCACGGGTTATTCAGATATTTACGGCTTTGATGAATTTGCCTGGGTGTCAAGCTTTACCTCACTGTTAGAAGTTGACGATTCAGGTTTAACTGTTCTTAAAGATGAGTCTATAGTTACAACAAACGCCGAAGGCGAATACATCAAAAAGCATTTCCCGGAGTTAAAGACAATTTTACTTGTAACCAGCGGAAGCCATATAAAGCGCTCTGAAATGGTTTTTCGCAAAAAAGGCTTTAATGTTTTGCCGGCGCCAACTCACAATAAAAACAGCGTTAACTATGCCTACGAAAACTATTTAACAGCTTTTAACGCAGCCGTTCATGAGTGGGTCGGGTTAATATACTATAAACTAAGAGGCCGAATTTAAGCTTTTGTAAGCTAATGCACTGTATAGGCTTAGAGCCATAAAAAGCTCTTCTTCGCTTACCCATTCATCGTTTATATGTGCTACTTCCTCGTGTCCGGGCCCGATACCTAATGTCGGAATTTTAAGCCGTCCGGCGCAATAAACGCCATCGGTTGAAAACGGCCAAATCTTGTCTTTTGGGGCGACGCCAAACAACTCTTTGTAGGATTCGAAAACAAGCTTAAAAATGCTTTCGTCTTTGCTTGTTTCCCAGCCATTGTGCTCGGCTGGCCAATAAGAATCTTTGCCCGTATATGATTTGCCTTTGTAAATAAGGCAATAAGTGTTTGCTTGCGGCCACATGGGGTGTTTTTTTAGTTTTTCAGAAATGCTATTCATTGTTTGCCCAAGAGCTAAGCGTGCTGTTACGTGTATTTCTGCCTTGTCGGGCACAAAACTTTTGCTTAACGGGTAACACCTAATGGCAGATCCAACAATTGTGGTTCTTTGCATTATGTTTTCGGGAGCCAGTGTGTGCGTTTTTCTTTCTTCTAGCTCTAGGTCTTCAATAGCCAGCAGGGCTCGAGCCATTTTATAAGCTGCGTTATCTGCGGTCTCGGGCACCGAAGTATGAGAACAAACTCCGTTTGTTTCTACCACCATTTCGAGTTTGCCTCTTTGCCCTCTTGCTACTTGCATTTTTGAGGGTTCCCCGAGAATTACCGCATCAGGTGTAAATTCAAATTCGTCAAAAAGGTTTTTGAAAGCTAAGCCTTCGGCCACTTCTTCTTCGGTGCAAAAACAACCGATAATTATATTTTCTCTTTTAAATATTTTGTCTGAGTCTTTCATCAGCGCCATTGATGTTGCCATTGCTGCGAGTGCGCCTTTCATGTCACAGGTTCCTCGCCCAAACAGTTTGCCTTCTCTTTTGCTTAATTTAAAAGGGTCGCTTTTCCATTCATTAGGATTGTCGGCAGAAACAACGTCCATATGGGCATTATAAACAATTACTGACATATTTTGCTTTTTGGCTTCAATTATTGCTTCATTAACAGAGCAAAATTTTATTTCAGACGGCGCAGAAACAGCAATTATACTGCCTCTTGAATCGGTAAAGCATGGTATTTTATGAGTTTCAAAAAAAGCTGTGATTGTTTGTGCACAGTCTTTTTCGCTGCCGCTAAGAGATTTGCAGGCAACTAGTTTTTCGAGTAAATCTACACAAATGGAAAAATTGGTTTTACATATTTGTTTGATATCCATTGGCCATACCTCTTTTAAATTTGACCTGATTTTACACCTTAAGCTCTTTGCGTGACAAATAATAATTGATGGGGTTTCTGCGGTTGTTAGCTACAAAATAATATGCTAAATTAAATAACAAAAAAGGAATCTTATGGGTACAACAATTCAATCGGGCCAGAGTAGTGTTAAATTTGGCACTTTTGCCGGGGTGTTTACTCCAAGTATATTAACTATTTTTGGAGTTATAATGTTTATGCGCGCCAACTATGTTGTTGGCGAGGCCGGTATATTAAATGCTTTGATAATTCTATTTTTATCGCAATTTATTACCGTTCTAACCACACTTTCGATTGGTGCAATAGCAACAAGTATGCCTGTTAAAGGTGGCGGGGCATATTTTATTGTTTCTCGTGTGTTAGGCGCAGAATTTGGCGGCGCAATCGGTATAGCCCTGTTTGCTGCACAAATTATATCGATTTCCTTTTATATACTAGGTTTTGCAGAAGCCTTTACTAAGGCTTTTCCCGCCACAGCTGATTATTTTATGTATGTGGGTATAGGCGCCGCACTTATTCTGTTTTTAATTGCATATGCCGGTGCAGACGGTGCCATAAAAACTCAATATGTAATTATGGTCGTTTTATTTATGTCTATCTTCTGCTATTTGTTGGGCTCAGCTCAGTCCTTTAGCGTTTCACGCTTTGTTGAAAACTTTGCTCCGGCTAAGGGCGGTGTGGATTTTTGGACGTTATTTGCCATATATTTTCCCTCAGTAACCGGGTTTATTGCCGGAATAAACATGTCGGGCGACCTTAAAAATCCGGGCGAAAGCATGACTAAAGGCACTTTGTATTCATTGCTGGTTGCCAGTCTTGTTTATTTTGCTCAAATAATTGTTTTTGGCGGAGGTTTTGAACGACAGACTCTTATTGATGCTCCTTTTCAGGTAATGGTTAACAACTCATTATTTGGTGCGGGTTTTATGGTGGTTCTGGGGGTTTTTTCGGCCACTTTATCCAGCACTTTGGGACGTTTTGTCGGAGCTCCAAGAGTTTTGCAGGCCATAGCTCGCGACGAAATTTTGCCATTTTTAAAGATTTTTACCAAGGGTTACGGTAAGTCTGATGAACCGCGTGCCGGACTGATTTTATGCTTTGTTGTAACGATAATTATGCTGTTGGTCGGCGGAGATGGTTCCGGGGGCAATTTTTTAAATACTGTTGCCGAGATAATGGGTATGTTTTTCCTTTATACTTTTGGTTTGTTAAATATGGCTGCTTTCATAGAGTTATACTCTGCTAATCCCTCTTTTAGACCAAAATACAAAAAATTTCACTGGTCACTTGCTTTGCTTGGCGTTATTTTGAGCTTCGGTGCCGCAATTTTGGTTGACGCAACATCAGCAACCATTGCTTTTATTGTGTTGTGTTTGCTTATTTGGTATTTGCGCCGCCGTGATATGAAAATGTCTTTTGGAGATGCTCGCAGAGGCTATTTATACACAAAAATTCGTAAAAGTTTGTTTGATTTGCAGTTTATGCCCGAAGACACGCGAAATTGGCGTCCTTCGATTATGGTTTTGAGCGGTAATCCGAATACAAGAGAAACGCTTGTTTCCTATGCAACCTGGTTAAACGCGAACAAAGGAATTGTAGTGTTAGCAAATATTCTTGTCGGGAAACAGGCACAGTTGTCTGGGCAGCGCGAAGCGGCTATTCGGCAAATGTATGGTTTTTTAATTGAAAAGAATATTAAAGCTTTTCCGCACGTGGTTATTGCAAACTCTATTTTGTCCGGAATAGAAATATTGTTACGCGGTTCCGCCTATAGCCCTTTAAGACCTAATATACTGGCTTGCGGTTGGAAAGGCCCCTTTAACGGTCTTCAAGATTATATCAGCTTTTTGAATGAAGCAACGGTTCTTAACATAAGTCAGGTGCTGATTGCCGACAAAGGACATCCCGATAAAACCGGTGAAAAACAGATTGATTTATGGTGGAGAGGGCGTAAAAATGGCCCGCTTATGCTTATGTTAGCACATTTGTTAGTCTTAAATTGGGAATGGTCAGGTGATAAAATTGTGGTTAAGCGCGTTATAGAAAATGAGGCCGGCAAAGAGCCTGCTTTAAAGGCTTTGCAAAGTCTTATAGATGAAGCACGGGTTGAAGCAAAAGCCGAAATAGTTGTTTCTAATTCGCCGTTTGTAGAAATATTGCATTCAAACTCTAAAGATGCAGACTGCGTGTTCTTAGGTTTTGAGCTGCCTGATGAAAGTAATTCCGAAAAATGGTATAATGCATATGAGGGGATGCTTAAAGATATGCCAACTACCATTTTAGTTCATTCTACCGATTCTAAAGACTATTTGGCTAGTGGCGGATAATCAATTTATTTCTTTGTCTTAACTGTAAAAGGCTAAAAACTCAATGTAAGTCTTTACTTTTAATATAAACTGTCTTATAATTGTCTATTCAATAAGGCTCATTAACTAAATAAGAGCACTACTGACAGTAAATTTTCTCCACGAAGGAGCTATTGCAAATGTTAAAAACACAAGTTCAGGAATTGGAAGCCAACAAAGTCGCTTTGACCGTAGAAGTCGAAAAAGAAGCAGTCAATAAGGCTTATGACAGCTACCTAACCCGCGCCGCCCGCTCAGTCAGAATCGAAGGTTTTAGACCGGGAAAAGTTCCAAAAGCGGTTGTTATGAAAAAGTTTGGTTCTGAATATGTTCGCGAAGAAGTTCAGAGAGAACTTTTAGACGAAATTTATCCAAAAGCTATTCAAGAAGCCAAGTTAGAGCCGGTAAGTAATCCTGTTCTTGAAGATTCAAATTTAAAAGAAGGCGAATCTTTCACTTTCAAGGTCGTTTTTGAAGTAAGACCGAAACTCGGTGACTTTAGATATAAAGGTTTCTCTGCACAGGTTCAACGTGAAATAATTGACGAAGAAAGTGTAAACAAAGTTTTAAATCAATTGCGTGAACAGCAGACCAAAACAGAAGTCGTTGAAGAAGGTGAATTGACTGTCGGCGATTATTTCAGCGCAAAAATAGACGTTTATTTTGAAGGCGAAAAGAAAGACGACCTTTCTGATGAAAAGGCCGCTCATAAATACACTGAAAATGATCCTTTCTTTAAACATTGTGCCGGTATGAAAATCGGTGAAACCAGAAACTTTAGCCTTGTTGCCGATTCAGAAAAAGACAAAGGTTCTCAATACTACGGAAAAACTTTAGACTATGCCGTAACCTTAAATAGATTGTCTCGCCCGACTTTGCCGGAACTTAACGATGAATTTGCAAAAAAAGTCGGTGAATTCAATACATTAGAAGAACTAAAAGCAAAAATCAGCGAAGATTTGACTGAACGCTCAAAATACGAAGCTGAAGAACATGCTTTTGATGAAATATTAACTCAAGTAATGAATGAATATAACTTTGATGTTCCTGAAGGAATGATTCAAAATACAATCAACTTCTTCATCGAAGGTCTTGATCGCCGCTGGAGACAATTCGGCACCACAATCAAAGATTATTTACGCAATTCGGGCAAAGATGTAAATGAATTCCGTGAATCATTCAGAGAAAAAGCTGTAAAACAAACAAAAACTATGCTTCTTGTAGATGCCATTGGCGAAAAAGAAAACATTGATGTTACAGACGCCGATTATCGTGAAGAAATCGAAAAAAGAGCAAAAGAATATAAAATGCCCGTAGATAAGCTGCTAACAACCCTTAGCGAATCTGACGGCGAAGCAAATGTAAGGTTTTCTTTAAGAAGCCAAAAAATTCGTGATTTTATGCTAACAAATAATCAAGTAAATTACGATATGGTAAAAGAAGCCGAATTACACAAAGGAGAAACTGAAGCGTGACTTTCGTTCCAATAGTTGTTGAACAAAGTAGTCGTGGAGAACGCGCATTTGATATTTACTCACGCCTTTTAAAAGATAGAATTATCTTTATTGGCGGAGAAATAAACGATGCCGTCGCAGATCTTGTTGTGGCTCAGCTTTTGTTTTTGGAATCTGAAGATCCTGAAAAAGATATCAGTGTTTACATTAACAGTCCGGGTGGCGTCATAACTTCAGGTATGGCAATCTACGATACCATGCAATACATCAAACCAGATGTAAGCACGATCTGTATCGGCCAGGCAGCCAGCATGGGGGCATTTCTTCTCTGCGCAGGAGCAAAAGGCAAGCGTTACGCCCTTCCCAACGCAAGAATAATGATTCACCAACCAATGGGCGGCGCACACGGACAAGCAAGCGATATCGAAATTCAGGCTCAGGAAATCCTGCGTATGAAGGAGATGCTGAACGGTATTCTTGCCGAGCGCACCGGAAAATCTTTAAAGGACATTAAAAAAGACACCGAACGTGACTATTTTATGTCTTCGAAAGAAGCTAAGGAATACGGTTTGATCGACGAGGTAGTTCAGCGAAAAGTAGCAAAACCCACTGAGGAGTAAGCATGCTTTCTAAGACCCCGCAATTCCATTGTTCTTTCTGCGGAAAGGGTCAGGATCAGGTTCGCAAGTTAATTGCCGGACCTGAGGTTTACATTTGCGACGAATGTATTGGTCTTTGTAACGAAATCATCCTTGAAGAACTCACTGATGACGAGTCACCATCGACCATGCAAAACGTGCTCAAGCCAAAAGAAATAGTTAAATTTCTTGATCAGTATGTTGTTGGTCAAGAAAGAGCTAAGAAGGTTCTTTCTGTTGCTGTTTATAATCACTACAAAAGAATCGCTTTAGGCGAAGCGAGTGGCGAGCGTCGCGATGAAGTCGATGTGCAGAAGTCAAACGTAATGCTCATTGGCCCAACTGGCTCTGGAAAAACACACATCGCGCAGACTTTGGCAAAACTGTTAAATGTTCCATTTTGCATCGCAGATGCTACTACATTAACAGAAGCCGGTTATGTCGGTGATGATGTTGAAAGTATTTTGCTTAACCTTTTACGCGCAGCAGATTACGACGTGCAGAAAGCTGAACGGGGAATTGTATACATCGATGAAATCGATAAAATAGCAAGAAAAAGCGAAAATGTGTCGATTACGCGTGATGTATCCGGAGAAGGCGTGCAACAAGCATTGCTCAAATTGCTGGAGGGAAAAGTAGCTCAGGTTCCGCCTCAAGGCGGCCGCAAGCACCCTCATCAAGACTACATTCAGTTAAATACAAAGAACATTTTGTTTTTGTTGGGTGGAGCCTTTGAAGGCATAGAGAAAATGATTGAAGCGCGCACTTCGAATAAAGTTATCGGATTTGGTTCCGAACCCGTTCTTAAGAGTGAACGCCGTGTAGGCGAAATTCTTAAAGAAATTATGCCGAGTGATTTGCTTAAATTTGGTCTCATACCCGAATTTATAGGGCGCGTTCCTGTGTTAGCAACTTTCAATAATCTTACTGAAGATGACCTAATCAGAATCCTTACTGAGCCCAAAGATGCTCTCGTTAAGCAATATGCTCGTCTGATGCGTATGGAAGGCGTTGATCTCGAAATAACACCTAAGGCTTTGCAGGCAATAGCTAAGAAATCTATTGTTCAAAACACCGGTGCTCGAGGCTTGCGTCGCATACTTGAAGAACTTATGCTTGATTTGTCTTATGAGATTCCTTCTGACAAAAGCGTATCAAAGGTTATAATACATGAACGCTGCGTCGAAAAGAATGAACCTTACCAAATCGTTTATAAGGTAGAAGGTCAGATAGCATAAACACAAAAAAATACCCCCTCAAAATTGAGGGGGATTTTTTTTGAAAATTACGCTTTTTTGAAATTAATCTATTGTCACCATTTTTTTGAGTTCTTCGAATCTTTTTTCTATTTTTTCGTTTGTAAGTTTATAATAAGATTCAATACTGAAGTTTTCTACGGTGATAGAGCCCATGGCGCTGCCATAAAGCATGCTGGTTCTGAATCCTGATTCGGTGAGATTGCCGTGTCTGGCTAAGCTGCCCATGAAGCCGCCTGCAAAAGAATCACCGGCGCCGGTTGGGTCGGTTATGTCCGGGCATGGGAATGCAGGAACAAAGAATCTGCTGTCTTTGGTGGCAGTCATTGCGCCAAGTTCACCAAGCTTAATTACGATTCGATTAGGCCCCATTTCGAGAAGTTTTTCAACCGCATTTGCAAACTTTTTTTCGCCCGAAAGCATAAGCGCTTCTTGTTGGTTGATAAAAAGGATATTAACTTTTTTTATTGCCTGTTTCAACAAATCGGTTGTTGTGTTTATCCAGAGGTTCATTGTGTCTAAGGCAATAAGTTTCGGGTTTATGGTTTTTTCGATCATTTGAAGCTGTAAAGCGGGGTGAATGTTCGCTAAAAAAAGATATTCGGTATTCTTGTAGGCTTCTGGCAGATTTGGATTAAATGATTCGAAGACATTTAGGCAGGTGCTATGTGTGGTAGCATCGCCAAAGTCTTCTCCATAGCTGCCAACCCAGTTAAAAGTGTTTCCTCCGTTATTAATCTCAAACCCGGATAGATCTACTCCATGGTTAGTTAAAAATTCCTTGTGTTCGGGGGCGAAATCTTTGCCGGCTACGCCAATTAGACCAACTTTAGTAAAATAGCTTGCGACAGTTGAAAAATATACTGCCGAGCCTCCGAGAGCCTTTTCTCTTTTTCCTTTGGGAGTCTCTAGGGTGTCATAAGCTATTGAGCCTACAACGGTCATCTTTACGCTCATTCGTTTCCTCCGATGTGGTAAATTCGTTTCAAACTGCCGCAGTCGGTGCTGCTGTGGCTTGTTCTGCCTCGTTAACCAACTGGGCATACAACTTAGCCGCTCTTATTATAACATAAAATTGTATTGCCATAACTATAAGAATTGAATAATCAATCCAAGTGCCGTATCCGAAATAGGTCATTCCGCCAAAAAGCATTATTGAAGAGAGGCCGTCGCCAAACCTGAAAACTACGGTGTCAATAAAGCCTTTCCCTTGATATTTAGCCTGCCTGTCGAGAGGAATGTATACAGACTCGCGTAAAATACGCGCAGTGGAGTAATCAAGTGACCTTCTAAGAATGAACGTCCACGAAACAACGGTGAGAGAAAGACTTGCTAGACCAAGAGAAGGCAGCGAAAGCAATATTCCTGTGCCTACTAATTGAATTATATTAAGCAATAATAAGCCATAAATGGGATTTTTAAGCATCATCACAAGTTGTGTAACTACAAATTGTGCAACAAGAGACATGATATTAACCCAGCCATAAATATTTGCGATGAAAGAGGTTCTCGCATCAGAAACAGAAGTAAAAGCCCCTTGCTCAATTTGTGTTTCTACGAGATGATTCATTTGCTGAGAAAAAAATGTGGTTGAACAAGTGTAGAAAAACATTTCAAAAGCCATAAGTATTAATATTAAATTTTTGCTTACAGAAATGAAGCCGTCGTATGGGCTGGCAGGGTGAGCCGGCTTTGGCGGAGTGACATCGTCTTGCTTGACTCCTTCGGGGTGGTAGCGCGTGTGAATATACTTCATGCACCATATTGAAGGGTACAAGAGGGCGATTGCAATAAGCAGAATGTTGTCTGTGCCCACAATTTTTACGGCAAACTTAGTTATGGCACTGCCGGCTGCACCGCCAATGAGACCACCGTAGCCGATGTAAGCGTAGAGGCGCTTGCCTTGTTCGACGGTAAATACGTCATTCATAAATGACCAAAACATGCAGACTGCGATCAAAGAAAAGATGTTGACCCAAAGGTAATAACCGCCATAATAAATTATTTTTGTTATGCTAAGGCCTGTTTGAGGAGATTCTAATGGAATGAGATATGAAAAAATCAGCCAAAAAACAACTAAGCAGCCGATGAAAAATTTAGTTATGTAAGGTATAAAGATGTCGCGTTTATACTTGCCGACAATGATGCTGTAAATGGCGTTTACACCGATTAAACAAAACATTGACAGGATATTCAGAATGTTGATGTTCTTTGAGCCGAATTCGAGAGCTAAACTGTCTCTTACGGGTTTGAGCATGTAATAAGAACAGATAACGAAAAAAAAGTATGCGAAGGAAATAATGGTTAATTTAACTTCGCTTGTGCTAACCGGAGCAGCTTTGTCTTTATCATTTAATTTCAAGGCATTACCATCTTTTTATATTATAGGATTGTTAAGTATTGCGTCGGCCGCTAGTGATAAGGTTTCATATGTTGAAACATTTTCAAACCCGGCTATAGGTGTTTTTCCGATTAAAATCGGTTTTACAGAAGATTTTAGCGCTATTTTTATATCTGAGCTTCTATCGCCTATCATGTATGATGATGCAGGATCTATATCAAAATCACTGATAGCTTTCAAAATTAGCCCGGGCTCAGGCTTACGGCAGTTGCAATGTGTAATGCCCTCGTATGGGTGGTCCGGGTGATGCGGACAATAATAGATTGCATCAAGTTTAACGCCGTCTTGCTGAAGTAATCTTTCTAGTTTATCGTGAACTGCTTCGAGTTGAGGCAAGCTTATTAAACCTCGCGATATTCCTGACTGATTTGTGACAAGTATCAACAAATAACCGGCTTTTTGCAGTTTTGATAATGCTTTTCCTACATCGGCAAACAGCTCAAAGTCTTTCGGGTCAGAAATATAGCCGGGATCAGGGTTTAAAGTGCCGTCTCTGTCTAAGAATATTGCTTTTTTCATTTTTCTGCTCTTGTGTTCGATAAATTATATTTTTCTAAAATACAATTTAAAACATAGTCTGGCGTGAGTTCATACATGCATTTTTTGTGTGAACAAAAATCTTTGTGGCATCTTAAACAAGGTATGTCTTCTTTGAATAAAAGCAAGTGGTTTTTGCCTCTCGGAGCTGTCGGTTCAGGAGTGGTCGCTCCGTAAAGCGCAATAGTTGGGGTGCCGACGGCCCAAGCAAAATTCATGGGGCCTGTGTCTGGGGTCAAGAATAAATCTAATTGGCTGATTAATGCCAAGAATTCGTTTGTTTTAAGAGCTTTGTGTGTGAATGCTTTTTCTGGGGCAACTTGTTTTAGTATTTTCTCAACCGTTTGAAGCTCGCCCGGACCCCAAGTTAATAATAGAGGGCTATGCGTTTTGTTATACCAAAGATTTATAAAGTTGATTATATGTTCGGTGGGCCAAGCTCGGCTTGGACAAGCAGAATTAGGATTGATTCCTAATACTGGCTTTTTTATAGTTGTTTCAGATATTGCCTGCAAAGCATTGTTTAATACAGAATTTGAAAAGGTCAAAATGGGCGGATAAACTGTACCTTCAATGCCGAAATGTTCAAAAAAATCTGCAAAAAGCTGCATCAAATGTTTGTTAGGATTTGGTGGCGCATATACGGCCTTGTAAGCGTATTTTCTGATGCGGTAGTCAAAGCCAAATCTCTTTTTAACACCTGATAATAAAGAAATTAGCGCAGTTCGGGGGTTTCCGAATAGATCATAAAGCTCATCGAATTTTTCTTTTCGAATAGTTTTAATCAGTTTTATCATTTCAAAAAAGCTTGCGTGGGCAGGCAAATCAATGATTTTAATATTATATTCAGGTGGAACTATTTGCCCGAAGCCTTTTTTGCAGAGCAAAGCAATGTTCTTTTCAGGAAATTTTTCACGCAACATTTTCAGTGATGGAATTAAATGTATAATATCACCAAGGCCTTGTATGCGTATTACAAGGATTCCTGACATGGGTTTGGCTCCGTTCTAGTTAATTATATTCAGTTTCGGCTCGCGGCTATAATAAAACTATTTAAATTAGGTGTCAAACCATTTAGGGCTTCTGCTTATAATTTGTGTGCGAATTTGTAAGGAAGGTTTTTGAATATTTTCCAAGTGCTTCCTTCTTTTCGCCATTGTACTGTGGCAGAAACTGTTCCGCTGTCAATGTCTACGCCGGGCAGCAGGTTATAAACTTTTACTCTTCCGGAACAAACGACATCTGCGTAATTTGAATCACTTGATGTAAAATTTATGCGATCTAATGAATATTCAGATACTTTCACGTCCATTTCAGTGAATCTAATTTGAGCGGTCATTATTAAGTCTGTGTAAGAACTTGATTTGTCAAAATCATTTGTAAATGATTGAGAAATGTGGTTTTCGAATATGGTTATGTCTTCTGTGGCGAGAGCATCATTAAGTTGCTTAATAATGTCAGCAATTTCTCCCCAAGAAGTATTTGCGCCGGCTTCTTTAGGATGAGTGGATTTGTAAGGAAAGTTTTTATAAAGTTTCCAAAACGTGCCTTCTTTTCTCCAATACGCATCAAAAGAGTATGTAATCGGTTCTTTTGTTTCTTCAGAAATATTATCTTTTATTGTTGCGGTGACTCTTGCTCTTATTCGTGCGATATTGTCAGGCAAAAATTCAGATTCGATGATATCCCAAGCTACATTTTCAAAGGTGTATTGTGCGAAATAATCTTCAAAAG
Source organism: Candidatus Rifleibacteriota bacterium (assembly GCA_028689875.1). Classification (GTDB taxonomy): domain Bacteria; phylum Muiribacteriota; class Ozemobacteria; order Ozemobacterales; family Ozemobacteraceae; genus MWDD01. The sequence goes on from JAQVCG010000035.1 coordinate 20,677, forward strand.
TAGAGATTAGGTCTTCATAATTTGAAGAGTTGTCCCAATCATTTTTAAAAGAAGCAGAAAAATATGTTCTTAAAAGATTTGTATCTTTTAAAAACAGCGCATTTCTTAATACGCTGTTTGCGTCTTCCAGCTTGGCTTCTCGTTCAAGTATTTTCTCTGCTAATGCCTTTGCCGGCTGTGAAACAGCTGGCAACTCAAGTATGGTCTGCGAAACAGATGAAGCAGGCAGTTGAGACACAAGTTTGATTGCATTAATCAGATTGTTTATTTCGTTTGTATACTCTCTAGCACGTATATCGCCTGGGGTAAGGTTTTTTTCTATTTCTAGACCTTTGTTGTAAATAAGTGCCTCTGCAGTTGTTCTAAGATTTATAGTAACATTTGTTAAATCGCTAAAATATAAGTCGCTCTCTGTTACTCTAAGTTGCAATGAAAGTTTATTGGCATCGGCTCTTAAAACCATTTTATCTGAAAAAGGTATGTTTTTAATTGTAAAAGTGCCGTCTTTGTTGACTTGTGCGCTGACTCCTTCTGCGGAGACTTTGAATTTGGTAAAGTCTTTAAGGGTTGTTAGAGCATTTCTTAAAGATCCGGCTAAATCAGTTTCGATAATTTCAGGAATAGAAATTTTGCCGGAAATTGTAAAGGTATTGTCAGGAGCTGTTTCTTTGAATTTAAGGCTTTCGCTTGTTTGGCAACCGTTTAAAAAGATTATCAAAGAAAAAACAAACAGCGAATAAAAAAGCTTGCCATACAAAGTTTTTCTTATGTTTAATTTAATTGAATGCATTCATTTGTCTCCATATTTGCTCTAATAAAGATTATCGGCAAAAAGCTACACAAATTGAAAAAATAAAATGCTGTACAAAATAAATAAAAATAATTGTTGACATTAAAAAACTAAAATGATAGACTGAACTTCCTGCCGCGGCAGGGTGGTCTTAAAAAAGACCAAAGCTAATTGAGAATAAGATCAGAAGACTTTAAAATATGACGCCAAGTGGGACCTAATAAATGGCTTAACTGTTATTTATTAAGTTCTTTTGAGTCTTTCGTAAAACGAAGACATAAATG
>JAQVCG010000036.1 GCA_028689875.1 Candidatus Rifleibacteriota bacterium
TGCATTGCGCGGCATACCCGGCTTTGAATACTTGGTAAAAAAACTGATGGAAATCGGTTTTGAGCAATTTTTTAAAATTACAAATTTAGCTTCTAACATTCAAGTTCGCGGCAAAATGCTGCCTAATGTTCGGCGCATTTTAAGAGAAACCGCCGAAATACTCAATGTTCCTGAACCTGATTTATACGTTACGACCCACCCTGTGCCCAATAGTTACACTTACGGAGAGACGCGACCGTTTATTGTTGTTACATCAGGTCTCTTAGAGCTTTTCAGCGAACCTGAAATAATGTTTGTATTCGCCCATGAGCTTGGACACATTAAATGCGGTCATGTGCTCTATAAAACCATGGCGCGCAATTTTAAAATGGTGCTTGAACTGGCCTCTGCTGCCACATTTGGTTTTTCAGGCATGATCAGTGCAGGTTTGGAAATGGCCATCTATGATTGGGAACGCAAATCGGAGCTTTCTGCCGACCGAGCCGGCCTTATCGCCGTTCAAAGTCAAAGAACAGCCAATTTAGCATTTATGAAGCTTGCTGCTGCTGCCCCTAAATATTACGACGACATGGATGAAGCCGAATTTTTAAGACAAATAAGATCATATGAAGATTCATCAGACGAATCTTTTATAAATAAAACTTATACGGCGTTCATAACTGCCAAAATGAGCCATCCGTTTACTATTATGAGAGCAAAACACATTGATAACTGGATAAAAGACGGAGAATATTCAAAAATCACCGGTCTTGATTGCGCTTAAACCTTTCATCAAAATTAATAAAGCCTCTCTCTTATTTTACATAAAGAGAGGCGTTTATTTTGTCGATACCTTATGCAAATGAAAAAAACATTAGCGCTAATATTAAGTTTATTTTTGGCCTGCATAAGCTGTGAAACGATTATGAAACGAGCATATTCACAATCAGGCAGCTATGATCAAATTAGCCCGCCGGATTTGCTCAAAGATTTTTCAGCATTACGAAAGCGCGTCAAAAAGAACCCTCGCGATGTTCCAGCACTAAATTCATTAGGAATAATTTATGCACGTGCAGGCAAGTTAGATGAAGCAATAAATCTTTGGAAACTTGCAATGTCGGTAGACCCGACTTATGTGCACCTGTATAACAATTTAGGCTCGGCCCTCAAACAGCAAAAAAGATACGACCAAGCGCGACTTATTTTTAGAACAGGCTTGGTTTATTCAAATTCATATTGGATATACTACAATTTAGGACTATTAGAGCGCGAAGACGGCAACACAGCAAAAGCAGCCGAAGCTTTTCAGCTGTGTTTAGCGCAAAGTCCTGATTTTCAGCCAGCATTAAAGCAGCTGGCTGAACTCGGATACCACGTTCAGCTACCCAAAAGACAAGGTGGAGAGCCATTATCAATTGGCAGTTATAAACCTCCCACTGATATCGGTGCTCAGAAACACTACGATGAAAGGCTTTTAGGTACGGTTGCGTCGAAGGGAATTCCCCCCTCAACCTATGGCGGCAAAACAAAACCTTACAGCCTTCCCGACGGAATCAAAGCCCTATCTTTTGAAGAATGCGTAGAAATAATTAGAGAATTTAACCCCTCAAAAGAAGAAAAATTTATTGCATTAACCTTTGACGACGGCCCACATCGCACTAATACACCCGAACTTTTAGAGATTCTGAAAAAAGAGGGAGCGAAAGCAACATTTTTTGTTGTGGGCAACAGAGCAGAAGCTTTTCCTGAATTAGTAAGCAAAATCTCTGAAGAAGGACACGACATCGGCAATCATTCATGGGATCACAGATCCCTTGTTAAAAGCACCGATAAAGAAGCTCTTGAAAGTGTAAGAAAAACAAACGACCTGATAAGCGGAATTACAGGCAAACAATGCGAAATTGTCAGACCCCCTTATGGTGCCACAAACCGTCACCTTAAAAATCTTTTCAGACAAGAAGAATGGCACGAAATTTTGTGGGATGTTGACAGCAGAGACTGGGAAAGCAAGACTCCGGAAGCAATATTGTGGCGAGTAATGAAAACCATTTCCCCGGGCAGCATTGTATTAATGCACGACATTCATTCACACGCAGCTTCAGTACTTCCTGTTATTATTAAAGCTTTTAAAGCAAGCGGTTATGAATTTATAACCATAACAGATATGATTAAGCGCAAAAGAGCACACATAATGAAGCGTGCCTTGCCTATATCAGAACAATTCGATGATAATAATGTGAGCAATCCTGTTGCAACAAACACAACGGAAGTAAATTGACATGCTTATTGTTTTGGTAAATCTAATAATCCTGATTGCCGTGATTATGCTTTTGCTTTATGGATTAAAAAAATGGAACAAACTTATAACAGACGGAGACGACAACGAGCCCGACAGCTTTAGCATGATTACCGAAAAAAGCAATGTATTAAAACCCATGTGGATTCTAATAATAGGCATTTTGCTAATCACTTTTATTTTTTATCTTTACAACCACTAATTACTGTTGTCAGAATTTCAACAGGCGATTTAGAACGCAGTACACTTGCGCGCATCAGCCCGGTGACATAGTGAACAGAGCACAAAAATGTAATAAGCACCAAAAATACTGCCGTGATAAGCATAAGTTTTCTTTTCGCGACTGTTTCTATTATATTGCCGTTGTCATCACGTTTTAATGGGAACCACGATTTAAATCTGACGATACCGATTGTCATTGCCGAAATAAATACAAACAATATAAAGTCAAAGTGATATTGGGTCGCTATAACGGGCGTTATATCTTTTAATAAAGACGGCTCGCACGAGAGAGCAAATTTACCGGCAAGGCGCATTAGAACTGATCTGTCAGCGAGTATCAACTGCGATATTATTATTGAGCCCATTACAAAAAACCAAGCTGTAATGTTTTCGGGAGCTGCTTTTTCCGGGTTTCCGCGTTTATTTATTCTTCCTTCGTTCCATGTCAACCAAAGCCCCATTAAACCGGGAATAATCATAAGATATGTCGAACCCCACACCATAGAGGCTAAGAACCCCATGGAGAGGGCAGATTTTTGAATACTGGTTCTCGTTGTATCGGGTCTGAGCATTATAAGAGCCCCGATACCCATGAACAATATTATAAGAAGGTGCTTGTTTGCCTCTGTTTCAAAAGCCAATAACATGGCCGCCACAACCAAAACACATATCAAAAAGATAGCGTCTCGTTTGGGGTCTATTTTTTCTACATCTTCTTTAAGAAGCATTTCTGAATTTTGTTTTTCGGCTTCTGATGGCGGTTTTATTTGCATTGCCTTCAAACGAACAGATGAATAACTTGAACAGCAGGCTATTTCAAGCAATTGTCCTAAGTTTGATGGTCTGAGACAACCTAATAGAAATACCCCCGAATCTTGCAGGGCAATATTTTTGCTTTTTATCATTTCGGCAATGTGGTGTTCAGAAATCGAAGGTGAATACCTATATAAAACTCTTATGGCATTAGCTCTTATTCTGTTGTCAGAAGACATGGCCAAGTCTAGCAAACGGCTTTGAATCTTTGGATAATCGAATTCATCGAATGCGTCTAACGCATTAGCAACTACTCTTGAATCTTCGTGATCAAGAAACGGAACTAATGCTTCGGGAATTCTCTTATCTTTGAAACGCCCCAATCTGCGCACTAAAAATGATAATTTGTATTCATCTTTTTCTTCAGACAAATATTTAATCATGGGTTCGACTAAAGAGACATCTCCGCTTTCGGTCAGTCTTTCGATAGCATCAAAAACAACATATCTGCTTTTAAGATACATTTTGTGCAGCAGAATTTGCTGTGCAGTAATTTGTTCACCCTCTTTAATGACGGGCTTATAATCACTTATGTTAACCGAACTGGTTGTTTTATCTATGTTTAACGAAGGAAAACAATCAAAAATATGACTTCTGGCGCGTCTTGCAAAATATCTGATTTTGGTATCTCTATGAACTAACGACGACTCTAACAGCGGCATAAATTCGGCAAGAATATCTACCGAAAATGTGTTTTGGTTACTCAAAAAATCTAACGCAAAAAGCCTCGCATCTTCGTCGTCTGACGACAAAGATGTCATTATAAGCTGTTTCCATTCGTTTTTCGTGTCTGTCATTGTTTTTACCGTTTTGTCTTGGCAAGACAAACAAAAGATACTATATTCATATGATCATGTAAAGTATTGACTGCTTTTTGGGAGACCGCTCTTGACTAACGCCATTAAAATACAAATCATCGCTATCATTATCCTGTGTGCAGGCATAATCTGGCAAATATATCCTCTGCCCGAATTTAACTTATTTCATAATTTTGCGCCTGAGCATATATTTATAGCTGCCGCTCTTGCTATATACATTTTTTCAGAAAAGCGCGACTGTTTTAAAATTTTCAACCTCTATTTAAGTTTGATAAGCTCTGTAATGGCAATTATATACATATATAAAGGCCATAACATGATAAACTGGCTGGTGATATGCAGCGTTTTCTGCACTGCCTTGCTTTTATCAATTCAAGAGTTATTAATTTCTGCCACTCCAAAACGCCTGGTTAAAATACCAAAAGTAATATTCTACACAATTAATCTGCTCATAATTATTTGGCTTTACGCGGACCGAATTTTTCTTACCACAACCAAAATACATATAAGCCTCGGACAGCTTATATACATGCCACAAGTGTCAAAAGAATTCTTTAATGCGCTGTCTTTTCGCGACACAAGTATTTTCAGGTTTATTTTTGATTTGCTGATGCTTACTCTTGTTCCATTGGTTTTTGCCATTAAAAGAAAACCAAAAATATTAAATAATACTGTTCATATGCTAAAAACCGGTCTGATAGTCTTACTTTGTCTCATTATCAACTTAATTCACTTTAACTATTTTTGCACAGGATTAAGCTTAGCCGAGTATATTTCTATCAGAATAACCACAGCCTCACTGCCCTTGCCACCTCACCCGGCACTCTCTGAATCATCTTCTATAAAAGCTTTACTTAATCAGCCCTTTAAAATAGATATAGAAAAATGCTATTCTCAGCCGCAAATTCAGCTTACAAAAGAATCACTGCCAAAAAAAATCGTGTATATTATTATCGAAAGCATTAAAAGAGATTATTTCAAGCAATATATGCCCCGCACCGCTACCTACTGCAAACGCGGACTTGAGTTTGGCAACCATCATTCCGTTTCTAACGGAACCCTAAGCGCAATGCACAGTATATTCAACGGCTCTTTCCCTATAAATGTTCTTTTGCAGCCACCTGAAAAGCTTGGATTAGTACTTCCTGATTTTTTAAAAAATTTCGGATATAAAAGCTATTTAATTACTCCAAATTTTAATATGCCAACCTCTTCTTCTTGGAATAAGCATATTAAAGTCGGCGAGCTCAGCGAAGCTCATTCATTAACAAACGCTGTTTTATCTGCCACCGAAAGCCTTCTTAATTCTGATGAAAAACAGATAATCTGTAGTTATCTGTATAATACTCATTTCAATTATTTTTATCCTAAAAACGAAGAAAAATACTTACCAACCATTGATGAAAAAACGAATTTATTTCTGATGCATTTTACTCAAGAAAATTTAATTGGATTAAGAAACCGCTACATAAATGCTTTACTGCATGCAGACAAAGCATTGAGCAATTTTTTCAACAAACTTGAAAACCAAAAGATTTTTAACGATTGCCTTTTTGTTTTTGTAACAGACCATGGTGAATCATTGGGAGAAGCGGGTTTTATTGCCCACGTAACGGGGCCGCATGTAGCACAATATAAAATTATGGCATATGCATTTGGGAGAGGTATTAAACCTGAACATATCGCATCAGCAACAACTCATGCAGATTTGCTTCCCGTTATAGGAAACAAAATTGGTTTAAAACTCGGCAATAAAAGTGCTGACACAGGATACCCGATAATACAGCTCGACGAGTCTGTCTTAGGGCGTGTAATCGTAAGACACGAAAACTATATGAGCCTTTTTGACACTAATTCAGAACGTTTAAAGTGGCTTGGCACAATTACAAATGACTACGAAATCAGAGGGTGGATTGCAGAGCTTTACAGCGGCAATCTTCAAAAGTTAGAAGCAGTAATAGCGACAGATGCAAATTTTATTCGCAACAAAATCGGCTATAATTGATTTTTTGTCTTGGCAATATAAAAAAAAGATACTATACTCAAAATTAGCAGTTCAAGTATGGAGTATAAAAATGGGCAAATTGAAACCTTTGATTTTTTTTGTGGTTTTTGTTTTAGTTTTTACGCAAATTTTACCTCTTAGAGCAGATCCCTCTGCAAAAGTATCTCATAGCATTTTAATGCAGGGTTTTGGTTGGAACAGCCAGTCCAGAGGCACTCCAAGCAAATGGTATAGGCTTATAGAAAGCCGAGCACAAAACATTAAAGACTTAGGCGCAGATTTTTTGTGGTTTCCGCCCGTTTCTCGTTCTGTCAGTCCGCAAGGTTATTTGCCCGGAGACTATTACGATTTAGGAACCGCTGATTCTCCAACTTTTTATGGCAACCAGGCCGAGCTTGAACGTGCACTTAAAGCTCTTAATGACGCCGGAGTTGCACCGGTAGCTGACATTGTTGTAAACCACAGATGTGCAAGTCATCAAGATAACAACGGTATATGGAACATATATGATTTTTCGTCGAACAAAGCCAAATGGCAGCAATGGGCAGTATGTTCAGGTCAGTTTGGCGGACAAGGCAACCCCGACACCGGCGATGGCTTTCATGCCGCTCCTGACATTGACCACACCAATAAAACCGTCAGAGCCGATATCATTGAATGGATGAACTGGCTCAAAAAACTTGGTTTCAAAGCCTGGCGATATGATTACTCTAAGGGTTATGCCTCTAAATATGCAGGCGAATACGACATTAACACCAAGCCGTTGTTTTCGGTGGGCGAATACTGGACCAACATGAGTTATCAGGGTTCAAACCTTAATTACAACCAAGACTCGCACAGACAAGAGCTCTGCAATTGGTTAGACAACAACCCGAGTGAAGTTGCCTGCGTTTTTGACTTTACCACAAAAGGTATTTTACAAACCGCAGTAAAAGGCGATTACGGAAGACTTCGCGACAAAGAAGGCAAACCTTCCGGGCTTATCGGTTGGTGGCCATCAAGAGCAGTTACATTCTTAGATAACCATGATACAGGTTCTCAGCAAAGTCACTGGCCGTTCCCTGACCACGAAGTTATGCAGGGCTATGCGTATATTTTAACACACCCGGGCATTCCGAGCGTTTTCTGGGAACACGTATATGACTGGAACCTCTACAAAGAAATTCAGAACCTTATAGCAACCCGCAAAAGAAATAAAATCAACAGTGGCAGCAAAATCGAAATTATTAAGGCTGAAAACGGCCTTTACGCCGCCATCATCGACAACAAAGTCGCTATGAAATTAGGGAATAAAGACTGGAATCCGGGCCCCGGCTATAAACTTGCCGCTTCAGGTGATAAATACGCAGTCTGGGAAAAAACGACCCGCACCCGCAAATAATTACTTCAAATCAAGACGCATCAACCATCTCGGTTCACCTTTTTCAGGGTGAATCGAGAGTTCTGTTTTTTTAGCAAAGCCGAATTTTTCTGTATAGAGTTTTTTAGCGGCAGTATTATCGGGGTTCATGGTCAGCTCAAGATACTCAACGCCCTTGCTCGCACACTCTTCTATGAGCAAATCAAGCATAATTGATCCATAACCTTTACCTTTGAAAGCATTGTCAACGGCAAAGCCAAATAGTAAGGCACCATTGTCATAGATGTTTTTTAATATTACAGCTTCACCTACTACAACGCTGTTGTCTATTACCAGACAATATAAAGAGCCGCTCCGCGTAAACTGAGAAAGATTAAAAACAGAAATGCCGTCGACACCAAAAGCCTGATGATCAATTTTAGAGGCTTGCTCTAAAATCGCCCAGTTTTGAGGGTCAGGTTGAATTAGAATGGGTTTTCTTTTCATTTAATTATTGCACGGATTGGTTAAGGTATGATGTTCCATTAACATATGTCTGCCCTGTCACACTGCAACCTGATGTTGTTCCGGCACCTTTTCTGCCGAACAAAATACCGATTTCGGGGTTTTCATCTGATGCAGTTATATTACAGGCATTTATCACAGAATTGTTTACAGAACCTGTATCGCACTTACCAACGATACCACCGACCAAATTATCGGCATTTACATTTGTATTCGCGACTGTAACAGCTGATATTGCCGCACTATTTGTCATATAACCTACTACAGCACCAACATTTTCGTCTAATTTAGAATTATTAATATTAACTTCTGTTATGTTAACATTTTCGATTAATCCGCCAATTGCGCTTCCTACTACACCACCGGCGTTAACATAGCCTATTATGCCGAATGTTCCGAGACTACCGTTAACTGCACTATAGTTACGCACGGTTACTCCTGCTGCTAAGCCTACTATACCGCCCACATTAGAGGAAGTCTGATTGTTTGCAGTTATTGTTACGTTTCCGCTGATTCGTGAATTATCAATTATGCTTCCTGCAGCTTCACCAATAAAGCCACCCACAGAGCCATAACCGGTAATTACGGCGTGAACAATATCGCATCCGGTTATGCTGCTTGCACTATCAACTCCGATTAAACCGCCGATTTTAGAACCTTCGGTAGATTCAGTTACTCTAACGGTATTTAATGTTATTCCTCTTAAAGTAGCAGATTGAGCGTATCCAAACATGCCTAAGCCTATTTCGCTGCTAGTTCTTTCAACGCTTAAATTACTGATAATCTTACTGTTTCCATCATAAACACCGGTAAACGGGGCTTCAGAAGTATCGCCTAAGGGAGCCCAAGCTATGCCGGTAAGATTGAGATCAGCAGTTTGTTTAAACTTGCCGCTTAACAAGTATTTTATGTCTTTTAGTTCATCAACAGTGCTTACCAAGTAAGGTTCGGTGTCAGTCCCTTTCCCTTCCCAGATTGCCGTATCAAATACTACATAGTTATTGGGATCGCTTGTATTGTAATAAACGGTATTATCGTTTTCTACTTTATAATAGACTCTGAGCCAATACTTGGTGTTTCTTACAAGATCGCTGAGAGCAACTGAGACATCTGCCGAAACACTTGTGCCGGTTAACACTCCGGGCACTTCTGTTATATAGGTCGCGGGGTCAGTAAAATCATGTGAGAATGTGGCTATTTGAACGCCCACATAAGTGGTATTAAGAGGTCTTCCATCTGTCACAGTCATAGAAAATGCCACATTGGCCGCATATCTGCTAATATTAGATACTACGGGCACTGAAATTGCGGGTGCAGCACCCAGTGTCACTTTAAAGTCCCAGGTTTTTGCAGCTATGCTGTTATTGAAGGTGTCTAAAGCAGCGTTTGACACAGTAACGCGATAATCAGCATTGTAGGCCCATATTTCACCAAGCGCGGGCGTAATTCTAAGTTCTTGATTATTATTCAGCCAAGTCTTAACCACATTTGCAAAAGGCGAATAAGCCGCGTCTAATGGCAGTTTTCGTTCTAAGGTCACAGCATTTTGAGCTGCATCGGCCATAGATTTTGAGAAGGTAATTATTATAGGAGCATTTGAAAGCACACCTGTAGCGCCTTCGGTAGGCGACACAGAAGAAATCACCGTTCTGTCGATTGTGGTAAAACTGCTTGCGTAATTTACAAGAGCGTAACCATCGATATCTGAACCACCTGACACATTCAGGTTAACTGCTTCATTGTAAGCAAAGCTTGCATATGGTGTCAAAGTTACAGAGCTGTTCGATGTCCAATCAGAGGTAAAGCCGATACTATTACCGGTACCAGCATATCGCAAGTCAAAATTAACTTCGGTTGTGTCTGCTACTTCTTTTTGATAATTAATCACAATTACGGAATTGGTAGCCACGCCAACAGCCGCATTTGCAGGTGTTACAGTTGAAACGCCGCTTGAACTTACAACCTTAAACGGCCAAGAAAAAGGCGTTTGCAATATATGATTATATTTGTTTTTAACGTTTTTAACTGTTGCAACATACTCTTTATCTGCAGCCAGCACCGGACAACTGTAAGAAGCAATAAACTGCGTGCTGTCGTAGCCGGTAAGACCACATACGATTTCTTCGCCCAGCACATCGCTGAGAGGCGATTTTTCTTGCAAAATCAATGCGCCTGCCAAACTATCACTTAGCATTTCCTCTTTAAACTTGACCGCTAAATAGCTTAAACCCGAAATCAGACTAACAGAGCCCGAAGCCGGGCTAACAGCGATTACAGAAGGATAAATATCGGGAATTCCGACTCTTGAAAAAGCTACAATTTTTTCGGCTGCATAAAGTTCAGCGTCGCGGTATGTGGCTCTCATAAGAAGTTTTGCGGGGAAACTTGCCACATCGCGGTCTGTGAGTTTCATTTTAAACGTATAAGTAGCATTGCCGCCAATGCTCGAATATGACGAAAACACCGACAGCGGGTGCGGTAAGGTTGCATAATAACTGCCGCTCTGCTGCATACTTATTGGATAAAGAGGAACGTCGTTTGTATAAGACTCAAAAGGCAAAGTTGCCGCCTTATCAAACGAAATAAATGAAATCTTGAGTTCAGAAACATCGAAGTTTACAGCGGCATCATCGCTTTTACTTAAGGTAAGAGCAAACTCAGCATCACTTTCAAAGATTCCGGAATGAGGCGCCACAATACTTGTTGGACCGTGCAAAATCAGACCTTCGGTGAGAAGAGGCACAGAATTTTCGTTTCTTTTGACCAACACGTATGAAGCGTATTTGGTTGTAAAATTTATAACGAATTTTCCACCGCCAATGTATTGGCAGCCTAAATAGCTCCAATCGCCGGCAGAGGTTTTGCAGGCAACAAAATATTTATTTTGCGGTTTATATTCATTATTGTTTAAAAGACTAATGGTAAGCGTTGCAACTCCGTTAAGAATGTAGCCGTCAGTTTCAACCACCGAGAACATCAATGACGGAAGCAAACTTGCGCTTTGCTTGCTAATTGTTGTTAAATTTAAAACGGCGCTTTGAGGGGTATATCTGCCTGAAAAAGAATTACCAAGTGAGGAGAAAGTGGTATCTTCTTTAACAATTATTTCTGTTCCGGCAGAATAGGTATCAGCAGGCAATTCAAATTTAAACGACGATGTGTTGAGAATTGAGTTCTGCCCTGCGACACTGACTAAAGAGTGCTGGGTAACAGCATTTGCCGTGGTTCCCGCGGCCTGTACATACACAAATTTTTCGTCGCTTGAGCAACCGGTAATAACCGATGCTGCAAGGACAATAATCAAAAACATTAAAATCGTCGTTTTTTTGTTGCCGTTAAGCATGAAGCCCTCACTTAGCCTAAGTTATTAACATATGTCAATATTATTCACTCGATTTATCGGCAGAACTGAAAAAAAACATTAGATGATAATCACACATTTATTATCTCACCTTTATTTTAGCATATTTTTACTCTTTAATCTGTTCCGGTTGCGAAAAATGTAGAGGCATGGTAGTTTTTTGTTGTGTGTGTTTTTAAACTTAATCTTGAGGACAAAAATATGAAACGATTTTTCTCTCAGTTGCATTTTGTTCTGGCGTTTTTGTTTTTGACGGCAGCTGTTTTTAGCACAGGCTGTGGAGGCAGTGGAAGCGATCCCATCGGTGGTGGCAGTGATTCCGCATCAGTCAGGCTTAGTGGCAAAATTTCTACTTCAGACGCCAGCACTTCTTTAAGAGAAGGGCTAAGAGGCGCAGGAACAGCACTCGTTGACTTGTATTACATTGATGGAGCAGGAGCACCGGTCCCTCTCACAAACGGCAATAGCTTTAATGTAACAGGTAACGAAGCAACTTATGATTTTTCTGCGTTTATACCCAGTGAAGCCATAAATAAGAAAAACTTTGTTCTGAAAGCGGTGATCGGCAATCAAACAATTGAAGGCATAATACCATTTGACCCTAATATTGAAAAAACAATTCAAGCTCCGAAAATTACCCCCGAGCACATCGGCTTGGTTCAACTGGCAATAAAATCAGCTCAAGAAGGTATCCCGAATATAAATATGACAGATGTTTTGTCTTTGTACACACCCGCAGATATAAAAGCGATGCTTCTTCAAAACGGAAATCCCGGCAGCGACATGACAAATCTGGTAAACAAACTCAAACAAAAAGAAGCACAATTCTTAGCCGCTACCAATGCGCTTTCGGCAGAGCAAGCACGCAAAATTGAAGCTCTCATGGCCTATGGCAATACCCTGTCAAGAGACCCTCGATACATTGGATTTGAAAACAGAGATGCATTTAAAGCAGCCATGGATGCTAAGGCCGAAGAACTCGGACTAACACCTGAAGCTCAAATGAAATTTGACGAAGTGTCTCTAATGTTTATAGGTTCGGGTATTCCCACACCACCCATCTCAAATCCTCAAAATTTCGCTCAATTCGTTCAATCTGCAGCATTTTCGGTTCAAGAACTTATAAACGGACAAGATGACCCTCAGAGCGTTATTGTTAACTACTTTACCAATATTTACAGCAATGATTCTGACATTGTGGCGCTCAAGGCTTTATTTATTTCTAAAAAACAAATTTTTTACGGTTATTTATTGCAAGGCATTTCACCTAACCCGCAGTCGCTCGATAACCCAATTCGCGTTATAGAAGAGCTCAGAAGAAAAGTATTTGCAAAAGTTGACCCGGGCGCAGCACTTTTGGGGAATCCTGATTTAATGAGTGCTTCACCACAGACTACTATCCAAGCAATTGCTGCTAACCTAACTCAGTTATCTTTGCCTGTTACTCAAGAAGAAATACCGGTATTTCACGAAAGACTAGATATGTTAGCACTTATGTCGATGCCAACCCAGCAAAGAGGAATGTAACCTCCTGAGATCACGGTGCCTCACCAGTAACAATCGTAACTAAGTGCCCGTAATTTTATATTTTGCTGTATTTAGATTTACAAGAGTAGTATAATGTGCGCGAAAACGGGGGTTTGAATATGAAGTCTAATCGAATTATGTTGTTGTTTTTGGCTGTTTTTTGTGTATTAGTTTTGTCCGGTAATGGCCGGGCTGCAGAAAAAGTAAAGTTAATCAGCCCGGTTGAGGTTGAGAGCTATTACAATAATCCAAATGACAGGGGCGTTTTTCTTTACTTGAACGAGGAAGTAACGTCTGCAAGTTTAAAACGACACATAAGATTCAAACCCACCGCAGGTTTTTTCAATGTATCTTCTATTTATAAACCTAACAAGCACTGCTATAAAATATCGGGCAAATTTGTTAGCGACGCAAATTACGTATTAGAGCTGCTGCCTGGCAAGAATGAAAGTGGCAGCAGTTTGCAATTTGCCGAAGCTAAAATTGAATTTAAAGCAAAAGGCGCAAAGCCTGAGTTCAGATTTATTGCAGACAGATCGGTTATAGAGCTGAAAAGCAAACAGCTTTTGCCCATTTCGTTTACAAGCACCGGCGATTTCAGGTGCGAACTTGTAAATGTTCCGCCGTTTTTTGCACCGGCCCTTGAAGGCTACACAATCTTTGCTGAAGCCGATGAACTGAGGCCTACCAGCACCGAAAGCGTCAAAGCTAATGTTGATGCCAACGAAAACAACAAAACTCAAGTCGCCAGTATTTCAGAAGTTATTAAAGAGATGCAAAAACGTTTTGACCTGCTTAATAACTTTCAAGACACCCCCTCGGTGCCCGAACTTGAAGCATTTATAAAAAATCCGTTCAGCTTTGCATCAAAGGGTTATTTAGGCTCACAGGGCAAAGAAGACGAACTTATGTTTTCATTGCCGCTTGACTATAGAAAAGCTCCCGAAAACGGCGGGGCCGTTTTAATTAAGTTGCTCGAAAATAATGAATCTAAGGCACAAGAAGCCGTTAGACTCGTTCAAGTAACCGACCTGTCTATAACATACAAATTTTCGGCAAAAAGCATGCTGTTATGGGTGACTTCGATTGAGACGGGCAAACCTGTCGCCGGAGCCTCAATCATGCTAATAACGAAAAACAATCGTTACGCATTTCCCGGGAAAACTAATAAAGACGGCATTTTAAACTTTAAAACCAACGATAATTTGAGACAAATTTATTTTGAAGAAGAAAACTATAAGTTTGTTCAAGAACCCGTTGCCATGTCTGATCTGATAATGGCTTCGGTAGTTACAGAAAACGACAGCAGTTTTATAAAGCTCAACAGCAACCGCATATATCCATCAAATGTTCAGCAGATGGCCGTTGATGAAGCTAATTTTGTAGAAAAGCGCGGGCAGATATTTTGCGAAAGAGGCGTTTACAGACCCGGCGAAGAAGTATATTGGAAGGCCGTTTTTAGACAATACGACAACGGAGTCATCAAGACGCCGACCGCTACTGATGCGGTTATTATTATAAACAACGCAAGAGGCGAAGAAGTTTATAAAAAGACTCACGCTTTAAGTGAATTTGGCAGCTGTAACGGCACTTTTAACCTTACAAGCTATGCGCAAACCGGTCAATACCAAATTATCGGGTATATACCGGAAAACGCATCAGGGACAAATGTTACGCTCAACCCGGAATGGGACCTGCTAATGAAGCGCAAATCGTCAGAGCGCAGCGTTGAACAGCACAAAGAGCCTTACGAATCAACTTCTTACTGCACAAAAAGTTTTCAGGTGCAAGAATTTGAAGCGCCGCGCCATTTTGGCGAAATAACCTTTACAACAGCAAAAAGAAAAATTCAGCACATAGTCGGACAAGAAAAAGAACAAGATTTTGTT
Organism: Candidatus Rifleibacteriota bacterium; assembly: GCA_028689875.1. Taxonomy (GTDB): domain Bacteria; phylum Muiribacteriota; class Ozemobacteria; order Ozemobacterales; family Ozemobacteraceae; genus MWDD01. Next base: position 14,775 of record JAQVCG010000036.1, read on the forward strand.
AAGTTCAAAATCAAAGGCAAATATTATGCGGGCGGCAATTTAAGACACGCTAAGGTGCAATGGGCGGCCCACATGGTCGGGCACAAGACTAAGCTTATTCAACGCCCTGAATACTACTTTGGCAACGACATGAGCGACAAAACCTTGATTGAGTCGGGCAACACCATACTAGACAAAGATGGAACCGTGGAAATTGAGTTGTTGTTGTCACAATCTGTAATTACGGGGCTTAACGCCATTGAAATGACAGCCACAATTCTTGATGTAGACGGCAAAGCAGCTACGGTTGTAAAAACTTATCAGCCGCAGCCTTCTTTCAGAGTGGGCATCTCTGATGTTTCGGGTCCTGACAAAGACGGAATGAGCCTTGTGAAGACTATTGCGATAGACAAAAACGGCAATCCTCTCGGAGAAGGCAAAATTACGTTAGAGCTAATGACCAACAAATGGTTTTACACGCAAAAGCGCAGCAATAACGGCAGCGTGTATTATAGCTGGAGTAATGCCTGGGTCAGACAGGTGTTGTTAACGGCAAACACAAATTACGGCGAAGCTTCTTTTAATATCAGCCTCAACAAAAGCGAAAGCTACATTATTAAAGCAACTTACAGTGATGGGATCAACACATCGTCATCAGCACGTGAAGTGGCGCCTGCGGGCGGTTTAAGCAGCTATGTCGACTACAACAATCAAAACAGAACCGACAGCGGCAACGGACTATTGCTGACTGCCGACAAAAATGAAGCTAAGACAGACGATAAAATTACAATAAAATACACATTGCCGCGCGCATGCTCATATGCCTTAGTAACTTGCGAAAACAACGAAATTCTCTATGCGAGAGTTATTAAAACAGACAAGTCATATGGCGAATTTACGGAAACAATGACCAAAGCCTGCCAGCCAAATGTTTATGTCGGCATAACGGCGCCGGCATTGCGCTCAGAATTTCCACTATATTCGGGAAATGTTGATACAGACTATCCGCGCACCCTATATGGTTACACAAAAATCGCTGTCTGCAATGAACAAACAAAACTTAACATTGCGATCGAAGAAAATGAAAAAAATCTGATAAAGGCTATGCCGGGGCAGATGAAAAAATTGCAGTTCAAAGTGCAAGATGCACAGGGGGCGGCTGTCGAATCAGAATTGGCAATTTGTGTTGCTGATGAATCGATACTTGCTTTAACAGGGTTTGCAACTCCCGTATTATCGGCGTTAAAGAACTTCACTATTCCGCTTTCGGTATTTATGGGCGACTTAAGAGTCTCTTTAATAAGCCAAGATCTATTTAAACTAATATCTACAAGAGCATTAACAGGGGGCGGCGAAGGAAGCGGCGAAGTTGTATCTGAATCTGATTTGAGAGAAGACTTCAGGCCGGTTGCTTACTGGAATGGAGCACTTAAAACAGATTCTGAAGGAAAAGCAGAAATTGAATTTAAGGTTCCCGACACGATGACTCTTTATCGCATATATGCGGTTGCCATAGATAAAAACAGCGGTTTTGCTTCGAATGAAAGACCTATGCAGGTTAGCCGCGACTTCTATGTTGAACCGGGCGTTATGGCCTTTATGACCGAAGGCGATAAAGCCGTAATAAGCTTAACTTATCAGAATAAAACCGATCAAAGCGGCGAAGCTTCTGCAAGAATAGAAAGCATGCAAAACATTACCGCCGTACTTAAAGACGAAAAAGTAAACTTAGAAAAATTCAGCAATACCACTTCTAAAATTGAATTAGAAGCTGATTCTGACTTTAATGAAGCAACATTACTTATTTCGGCTAATTTTAATGGCATGAAAGATTCTGTTAAGCGTGTTATTCCCATAAATACAGCACACATAATGATTAACAGGCAAAAATCGGGCGCATTCAAACAAAATATTGAAGTTAAACCCGAGTTTCCCGAATGGCTAGACAACGACATAATTCAAACTAACGTAAATGGCCGCATAAGCTTGTCTTGCGGATTATGGGCGAGACTGGCGCCTACTTTGAATTATCTGATGACTTATCCTTACGGCTGTGCCGAACAAGTATCTTCAGGACTGATTCCGCTGGCCGCACTGCGCACTTTGGCAGAAACAGACAAACTACCGGGTTATAAAGCAGAAGATTTTGACATTTATATACGAAATGGGCTCGAAAAGCTTTATAAAATGCAGCATGGCTCCGGCGGATTCGCATATTGGAGTTCAATGAGTCACGAATCCTGGTGGAGCAGTCAATATGTCATTTTTGCCATTTCTATATTAAAAAGAGCAGGCTACGAAGTTGACGAGTCTCGCCTAGCAAAGGCTTTAGACTATGTAGACAGCGGACTTTTTAAAAACGAACAAGAAAATAGGTTCAGCCATGGAATAATGGCTCTTGCCGCGGTTAACCTGGCTATGAACAACCGTTTGAAAGCAGCTGACACAGACAAAGTCTTGAAAAAGTTTTCTAACATCAACGATGAAGGCGCGGCAATGTCTATTTGGGCCGAAACCATGCTTAAGCGAATACCTAACGACAGCCTTGAAGCAATAATTTCAAAGCTTGAACCTTCGAACAAAAGCGTAAGTAAGGGCTGGTACTCATCAACAGTCAGAACAGATGCAATAAAACTGATGATATGCTTGGAACACGACGGCAAAGTTGCAAAGGCAAAAGCCGCTGAATTTGCCGGCGCGCTGCTTAAGAATCTGAATCAAAAAGGGTATTGGAACTCAACTGCCGACACAGGCATAGGTTTGTTGGCTCTAGCCGAATATATGCGCAAAGAACAAGACAAAACAACCGAAAACAGCAAAGTTAAGGTTACCACAATAAACGGAACCAAAGAATATGATGTAAACTTTGCGGGTATCGAAATTGAGTTAACCGGCGCCGAAATGTCTGCTAAAGAAGGCATTCAAATAACCAGTCTTGATAACGTTTTGGTTAATTGGAGCCTGCATTATTCGTATCCTGATGATCCGAGTCGAAAAGAAAGCATAGCAAACGGCTTTACTATCGAAAAAAGTTTTGAAAACATTTCGGGTTCTAATACCATTAAGGTCGGCGACATTGTAAAAGCCACAATAACATTTGAAGATAAATTCAGCGAAAGCAATGATTGGCGCGAACTTAGCAACTTAGCAATCGAAGACTGGATACCGGCAGGGTTTATTCCCATAAATACTGCCCTGAAAAACGATGCTTTACCGGCGGATATTAGCCCCGAAGAAGAGCAATACTACTACGATATGGATGACGGGGCATACACATTCTATGCCGACCACCAAGAAATAAGAAAAGACAGGTTTTTGGCCTTTAAGAATCGTTCTTGGTCGGGCAAATTCAAGATTGAATACTATATGCGCGCTTCTTATCCGGGCAGCTTTATGATGAAGCCGGCGCAAGTAAGCCTCATGTATGCACCTGAAATATATGGACGCACTGCTCCGACAGTTATAAACATTGAGGAATAAATAAAACTTTGTTTCGCTCAGAACCATGAAATTGAAAGTTATAAAGATAATTATCTTCTTTGCTTTTTTGCTGTCAATTTTATGGTTCGGGCGGGAAACCATTGCCGAATATGTCGTAAGCAACCCCATACCGCCGATTGAAGAATATTTTTCGAGCGGTGGCGCTTACACCGACTGCAACGGCAGACTGCTGAGGTCTGTTGCAAACAAAAGAGGCGATTTTCTTTTTCCCGTCAAACTTAGAAATCAATCAAAAGAACTTATAGAAGCTGTAATAACAGCAGAAGACAGAAATTTTAGAGCTCACCCGGGGTTTGATTTAGGCGCAATAATAAGAGCGGCAATACAAAACCTTAAAAACGGGCGTGTTGTTTCGGGCGCTTCAACAATAACGCAGCAGGTTATTCGCATTGCTGTTCCGCGCGAAAGAACTTTTACTTCTAAATTTGCAGAGCTCTTCGGGTCAATACTGGTCGAGGCTGCTTACAGCAAAGACGAGATACTCGAGAGATATCTAAATTCGGTATGTTTGTTTGGCAACGTAAGAGGAACAGCCATGGCAGCTCTGCTATTGTTCGGCAAAGACAGCGAAATGTTAAATTTAGCCGAAAGTGCTGCGTTAGCAGCCGCGATTCAGGCGCCGGGACGCTATAATCCGTTTACCAAGAAAGGCAATTTAGCTTTATTAGACCGCCGCAACCGAATTTTACGCGACATGTTAAAGTTAGGCAAATGCAGCGAATCAGAGTATAAAAACGCGTTAAAAGAGATTATTCCGACTTATCGTAAGAAACGTGCGTTTAATGCGCCGCACTTTTGCGATTATTTAGAAAGCAAATACGGCAAGCCGGTCGGAACGCTTGAAACAACGATTGATTTAAACATTCAGAACAGCCTCGCGCTTATTCTTAAGTCGCATTTGCCGCGTCTTGCACGACAAGGGGCAACTCAAGCGGCGGCAATGATAGTCGATGCGAAAACGGCTGAGGTTAAAGCACTATGCGGGTCAGCTGAATACGGGCCCATTTCGGGCGGTTTTAATAATGCGAGCATTGCGCCCAGATCGGGCGGCTCTGTTTTGAAGCCGTTCTTATACGCTTTAGCATTTGAAAAAGGTTATTTTCCATCTTATACGGTTTCTGACACGATGCAGCCGTTTAAAACACCTCGCGGCGACTATCTTCCCGAAAACGCACAAAGAAAAAATTACGGTCCGGTAAGCATAAGAATGGCGCTGGGAAACAGCTTAAATGTTTCGGCTGTAAAAATGCTGAACCGACTGGGCGTATCAGATTTTTATGAGTTTTTGGTAGAATTGGGAATTCTTGAGCATAAAGAAAGAGGCGCAGAAACCTTGGGGTTAGGGCTTGCCATAGGCAACCCTGAAATAAGGATGACCGATTTGGCAGAGGCATTCGGTATTTTTGGTAACGCTGGAGTTTTAAAGACTTTAAAGTTTTTTAAAGGACAAAAACAGATAGCTAAAGAAATAATATCAAAAGAGAGCGCTTATATGATATTTGATATCTTATCGGACCCCTCGGCGCGTCTTTTAACTTTTGGAAACCCGTCATTTTTTAAATTTTCAGTTCCAACGGCGATCAAAACGGGCACAAGCACGGCATATCGCGATTGCTGGCTTTTAGGGCATGATCAAAACTTTATATCCGTTATTTGGGTTGGAAACTTTAACGGACAGCCTACAAGAGGCTTAACGGGAGCAACAGCGTGCGGTCCTATTTATAAAGATATTTATAATATTAAGCACGAAAAGAAAACTGTTTCTGGGCAATTAAACAAAGGTTCGACAGAAAAACGCGTTATATGCGCCGTTTCGGGGTTAAAGCCTTCGGCTTTCTGCAAACTGAAGAGCAGCGATTTGTTTGTGAAATCGGAATACGAAAAAATCAGCGAATGCCACTTCCATAAAATTACGGGAAATTATCACATGCTTAACCCCGAATACGCAGGTTGGCTCGAAAAAAGAAAGAAAAACATCGACGCTGACCCTTTTAAGCTAAATTTTGATAATAACGCGGGTTTTGCGGATAATTTGGGAGCGAGCATAAAAATTGTTTCGCCGCACGAGGGCGACAGATTCGTATATTCTGCGTTTCACGGCACGCCGATTATGCTCAGGGCAATACCGTCGCGGGTTTTAAGCGAGATAGTTTGGTTTGTGAACGGCGTCGAACTCGAACGAACGCCCCCGCCCTACGAAACGATTTGGTATGCCGAAAAGGGCGCGCACATCATTACGGCCTACGCCGAAGGCGCTATTGCATCGCAGATAACAGTAATGGTAGAATGAGGCAATTGAGATGAAAAAAATATTTTTAACAATTTTGTTACTTGTGTATGCGACGTTTGTTTTGGGTTGTTCTGACAGCAGCAGTAGCGACAGTGGGCACGAAACCGGCAAGTTGGTCGTTTACGAGCAAACGGCTCATAAAGCCAAGATCACTGCCAGCGACGAAACATACGACGAAACGCTTTTCACGGCTGCCCACGCATCTTACTTTTTTGATACGTGGCTGGTCGTGACCAACTTAGAAAACGGCCGCCGCACGACAGTGCGTGTAAACGACAGATTGAGCTCAAAAGACGACCATATAATCAAGGTTTCAAAAGCCGCCGCGCGCGAGCTTGGGCTACTATTTACCACAGATACCGCTCAGGTGTCATTGTATATAACGGCTCCGCAGAATTAAGCGTCGATTATTTTTGTTTGAACTTCTGCAGCTAAGGCTTCTTTGGTTTACTCAGCTCCGCGTCGACGCACTTGTTATGCAGTTTTTTTATCTAGTATTGAGTTTTTCAAAAGATTTTCGCACAATTGATTAAGGCTCAAATTTGATTGCAAAGCTTTTATGGATAATAGTTTGTGTAGTTCTTTATTTACGCGAAGCACAAATTTACCTGAATAATTTTTATTGCTCGTTTCTTCCGGTAAAGGAATTTGATCACTTTCATGGATTTCTATCCATTCATCCAGGATTTTGCAAAGCTGTTTGTAGACATCTTGTTCATTGTCACCATGGCAGCATGGGCCCAGAAATCCTGGAATAGAACCAATGTAACAATTGTCTTCATCTGACCACTCAACTATTTTCAGGTATTTATCCTTTTTTTTCATTTTCCTGGACCTCCTTAACCATCTTTTTAACTTCCTTTTCTTGATAGGGCTTTGCATCATCGCCGAGG
>JAQVCG010000117.1 GCA_028689875.1 Candidatus Rifleibacteriota bacterium
CGGCGACAATACCGGCTCATAAGTGGAAGTTAGTATCAATTGGCTTGTCTTGGCAGCCAGAGTCTATGAACGTAGAAATGCAGATTAGACCACGTTCAGGCATGGCTTACAATCAGGGTATAACTGTGCTTAATGCGCCTGGGAGTATCGACGCAAGTTATCGAGGAAATATTGGCGTATTGCTGATGAATAATAGCGATAAAGATTATGCGATTTCAATTGGCGATAGGATAGCACAAGCGGTTTTCAGAAAGACAGACGATTTTGAATTACAAATTGTTGATTCTCTTGATGAAACAGAAAGAAACGACGGTGGATTTGGTAGCAGTGGGAAATAACAATGTCTGAAGTGGGGATATAAAAATGAAAAGAATCGAGATAATTCTAAAGCACGTTACGCCAGAGTTCGTGGTCAATGAGGCCGTCGGAATGCCTTACGACACGCCGCCGAGCTCCGAGCTCACCAGTAAGGTTATCGGCACAAAAAAGCATCTGAGCTGTGCCGAGCATATCGTTATGAATTGGCACGTTATCGGCTCAAGTCGCTTAGAGCTGCAAGAACACATGCGGCACAGAATGGCAAGTCCTACCGTGAAAAGCAGTCGCTACACGCTTGATAAAGACTTTCTGCGTGATTATGCGATTAACACCGAAGATTTGTTTGTAACGCCTGATTTAAGCAATCTGTCGGTAGAACAAGCGGCTATTTTTAGCGCTCATATGGCTTTTATTACTAATCGCGTAATAACTGCCGTGACGCAATGCAAAGCTAAAAAAATACCGAACGACTATATTAAGTATCTTTTGCCAGAAAGCCTGAGGACGAGCTTTTCTTGGACTATCAACCTGCGGTCGTTTATCAATTTTCTTGAGCTTAGAACAGATAAAAATGCACACTTTGAGATACGGCACATAGCAAACGAAATGCGGCGGGTGATTAGCGAAAGTTTGGCGGCAAAATACATTGATGAGATTTTAAAGGAAATGGGGTTGTAAATAAACGCCCGCTACGGCATTTTCAACACGCACCCCTGATACTTTTACCTTAAACGAAAAACAAACGCACCACGGGGCTGCAAATCGATAGAATTGCCTATCTTAAAAACAAATGAGGAGAAAATACATGGAAAACAAAATAATTTTGATGGATTCGCCGGAAGCTGTAACAGAAATAACGATAACCGCGTGGAAAAGTGCAAGTGGACGCATCTATACGGACGAACACGCGGCAAGATATGACGGTTGCACACACGTAAAATGCCAGCATTGCGGCGAACCTTGCCTAAAACGTTGGTCTGCCTGCGAATCTTGCCGAGCTAAAAGAAAAAAAGAAGCGTTTATGGCTTTGCCAGTTGTCGAATGGAGCGGCAAATACCCGATTTGCCTTTACAATTCAGATAAATACTTTTTTGGACATGATGACTTGGAGGATTATTGCGAACAAGAAGAAATTGACAAAAAGGATTTATTGCTTGTTCTCTGCGAGCCAGTGGAGTTAAGAACGCTAGATTATGATTTCTTTGAAGACTGCCTTGCGGACGAACAAGAATTACCCGAAGAAATTCAAAAAGCCATCGATGAATTTAACGCAAAGATTGCAGCATATCCGCATGTGATTTCGTGGGTGCCAACCAATAAAAGAATTGAATTTAAGGAGAAAAACACATGAACGCAAACTTCGCAACTTTTTACAACGAACTTTTGCAACTTGCACAGAAGCACGCCGATAACGGCACGTCATTACAAGAGATTTATGGTGCTTGCGCTGCTGCACAAAATTATATCGATGCGTTACTGCAAGACCACTATAAAAGGCAATTGCGTAATTCTGAAAAAACTAAGAATCATGTGCAAAGAAATGAGACTGGCGGCGATTTGCCGCTTGTTGAAACAACGGAGGATAACTAACGTAAATCGCGAATAGCAAAAAGCCGGGGCATAACAACCCCGGCCTTTATTTTGTCTGCTTAATGATAAGCCGCAAGCCCAACGATAATCAGCCCAAACAAGATGTTTTTCGCCTTATCTTTGCGCCTTAACCGCTTCAATGATGCTTTGGCACTCTGCAATGACTTGGATTGCTCTGTCAGCGTCATTTCCTGCTTTTTCAAGGTCAGCATAAACGTGTTCGATTCGTTCTCTGCTTTTACCAATCGAGCTTCCGACTGCTTTAATTCCTGCGCTGTGGCTTGCAATTCCCGATTGTAGCTGTCTAGTTTCGCTCGCAAGCTGACTATTAAGCTGTTCAAGGTTGTTAAGTTCTCGCTCAATTTCTCCACCTGCGCCACGGTAATAGTATATGATTCCCGCGCAAATGCAGGCGACAAGCACAAACAAAGCGATAATGCCAAGCAAATTAGAGCTATTCGTGCAGATTTTGACTTCACGCACCTTTAACCTCTGCGTCAGTTGCGACGATTGCCGAAGCTGCGCCCGTGTATGAGCGCACATTCAGCCACTTGTCTACCACGCGCATACTTGAGCTTGAAGCAGCTGAAAGAATTGCAAACAGCTCGTAATTGAACTTGTCGGGATTGTTTATGCAAGTCCACACCGAAATAAACACAAAAAGACCGTAACCTGCGAATGATAATAACTTTGTGCTACTGAGAATACCATCATTGCCAAGAAACATACCTAAAATTGATTTAAAAAACGCTCGCATAATATTAAACTCCTTATAGATTAAATTTGCGGTAACAATGCCCGCAAACGTGCCACCCATCGCCCAAGTCGAATAGCTCTACTTCTTCTATCTTGCAACTTTCATTCCCGCAATACCACCCGCCATTATTGCCCATGAAAGGCTTCGGGTCGTTTCTTTTTTCGTTGAAAAACGTCGGCATTGGTGGTTCTTCATCATAGATTGTTTGTAATTTATCATCTTTTAGCTTTTCCTTTTTTTTACGGCTCAAGAGCAAGCCCCCTTCGGTCTGATTTTAAAGTCATTCTATCATTTTACGCCGATTATTTCAAGTTGAAAGCCTTCGGGGGCAAGTTTGAGTAGCGCGTCCATTTTTGCTCTGCTAGCAGAAATATCAAGTATTCCGTCTTTGTTAATATCCACAAAAGAATATCCGACCAAAATACATCCGGTAGAATCAGGCTTGCCCGTTTTTGGGTTTTTGCTACCAATGTAATTGCCGACGTGGAAAAGCACCCACTCGCGCGGGCTTGTGCCTTCGATTATAAAATGATTGCCGTATTTTGCAGATTGACGCGGTTTTACTGTGTAAACCCCCGTTGGTATGCAGCTTTTATTGCGTTCGTTGTTCAACCAAGGTGGTTCTAACGTTACGAAATCGAGTAGTTTTTTATCGCCGTCGAAAAGTATGGCGCGGCCTTGCGTCTGCTTGCCATCGTCTTTAAATCGCTTAATCAAGAGTTTTTTCATATAAATAGCCTTTCTTACATCTAGCTTAATTATAGCACACTTTGTCAGTATCACCAAAAAAGACCTGCTACATTTCTGCAACAGGCCAATGATGGGGATAGAGAACTAATCAGAGGTATCAATAATAGCGTTTTGCAGTTTCCAAGTTTTTATCATTCTGATTTTACACCGAAAAATGCCTTGATTTTTTCCCACCAAATGCGGGTTATATTGGCTTTATATGGCTCAAAGGCGCAATTCGGCCAACCTGCAAGAAAATATCCTTTCAACATTGATTCGGTGATAAGTCGTGGTGCTTCAGAATCACCCCAAAACACCTCAAAGCCGCCGTGGTCGGGCCGTTTTGCGCCCAATACTACCCAGTGTTGTTTCATTATCGGTGATTTAGGGTTATGTAACAATACGATTGTCTTATACGGAGTATAATCGCCTTTTAAAAGCTGAGTTAATGTTTTATTGATTTTCCAATACCCTGCATCAACAAGGGCGCGGTAAAGGTTCCAAGGGTTGCCAAGAATGGGATTCTCTAAGCCCTTTGGCAATCGCCGCCAGTCTAGCAGTTTTTTAGCTTCATCATAACTTATTTGTAAAGCGGTAGCAATCGCGGCAACTTCACAATCTGTTTGATGTTGCATTGTTATAATCTTTAATTCGTTCATGCGTATTTCCATTTCATAGTTATATTCGTATTATTCATTCTCATTACGGTATAATTTGCTCTCTTAACGCACTTATCTCATCTCTAGCTGATTGTCTTGCCGTTTTAATATCATCAGGTATTTCAACCCCTGTTTCTGCGTATCGCACAGCACACCAATCGGTTGAGTTTAAATAAGATTCTAGTTCACTTATTCTCCACTCGTTAAGCTCATTTGTAGTCGGCTCAGCGTTTCTAACGATTTGAAATCGTTTAATTGTTTTCGCCGTAGCATTGCCTTCTTCGTCTTGTTCATCGCGTGTAACAGAGTCTATTTCAGCTATATGAAAGCGATTTTCTGTCATCTGTGAGTTGTTGCAGAATTCAGCTGCATCTGGCGGGTATTCTTGTTCAAATATT
>JAQVCG010000037.1 GCA_028689875.1 Candidatus Rifleibacteriota bacterium
GTTGATATTGCAAGCGAAATGACTGAATACACAAGAAATCAAATCTTGTCACAGGCCGGCACTTCGATGTTGGCGCAGGCAAACGCATTGCCTCAAACAGCCCTTCAATTATTACAGGGCATCTAATAAGTAATTAAGTTAGTTCGCAGAGTTCTTGCTACTTATTAAAGTTAGAAACTTTAAGCAGAACTCTGCGAAAACCCCCTTTTAGTTCAATTTGGAGGTGGTAAAGATACCTACTCACAAATAAGTGCTTTTCTGCACTTTATCGATTTGTTGCATTGCGCGTATTATATAAAACATCGCAAAAGGTGTTGTTGAGCGCATTGTAAATGATGTCAAATGCATTTTGCAAATGCAAGGAAAAATATTTCAAAAAAAATAAAATATTCCTTGACATTAGTTTTTTATTGTACATTTTTATATATATCGCAAGGATGCGAAATTTTTACTGAATGATTCACGGAGGAATCAATTATGTCATTACGCATTAATCAAAATGTAACTGCTCTATCTACTTACGGTAACCTTAACTCGACGACCAATCGACTTGAAGCTTCTATTCAGAAGCTAAGTTCCGGTTTGAGAATTACCAAAGCTGCAGACGACGCAGCCGGTTTGGCTATCAGCGAAAAGATGCGCCGTCAAATTCGTGGTCTTGATCGCGCTGTTTTGAACGCTCAAGATGGTATTTCTCTTATTCAGACTGCTGAAGGCGCTCTTACCGAGACTCAAAGCATTATTCAAAGAATGCGTGAGCTTGCTCTTCAATCAGCCAACGATACTCTTACCAGCAATGACCGCCTTGAAATTCAAGAGGAAATCGACGACTTGAGAACTCAGGTTGATGCTATAGCCAACTCTACTGAATTCAATACGAAAAAATTATTGAATGGTAACCAGGCTGCTCTTGTAACTGCCAGTACAGATTCGGTTAAAGGCATTGTAACGGGCACTGCCGAAGGGGCGGGCGATTTTCAGGTAAGTCTTTCTACTGTAAGCGGCGGCATATCTCAGGTTCAGCGTTCACAAATTTTTACGAATAAAAATACCGGAGAATTGGCTACCGGCTCAACAAGACTGCAAGATATAGCAGAATTTTATGATGCAGATGGCATATTCGCATTGGCAACCACTCAGACTCTTACCGTTAACGGCAACGCCGACAGTTCTTCGATTATATTAGACGGTCAGATGAGTTTGAACGAATTGGCCGCCGAATTTCAGCAGGCAATCGGTTCTGCAAGCGGGTTGGGTATATCGAATTCAACCGCGAGCGTTATTTCAGAAGCCGCAACAGGGGTTCCCGGCGACGGCGGATATATTCAGATAACTTCAGGTTTTGTGGGCGAAAACGGCGACTTCTCTATTGCAGCCTCTCAGGGTGTTATAGATGCGATGGGTTTTTCAATCACCAGAACATCTGTAAATAACATGATCTCTGCAAATATAAAAGACGCATACGGCAACAGTCGCAACATTACTACAAGCAATGATACGGCAGTGGGTCTTTTAACAGGAATCAACCTTCAGTTCTCTTCTTCACCTGCACAAATAGCCGGTAACGGCGGTATGAATGATGGAATCAGAATTGATGACGGAACAGGTGCCGCGGGTGGAGAAAGTTTCAGCATTACCTTCAAAGATGTAGGTGGTGCTAATCAATCTATTCTTATAAGTATTGCCAACGGGGATTGGAGCCTTCAGGGAGTGGCACGCTCCATAAATGCTCAGTTAGATGCTAATACAACCCCCACATTTCCTGCAGCAGCTGTGAACGCTTCAGATTACGGATTCAGCGCTTCTATACAAGACGGGCAGGTTAGAATTACTTACGCGCCTACTATACCTGGAGTAGATTCTGATTTTAATTTGACAGTTACCGCCGGAGAAGATAGCTTAGGCCTTCTTTCCGGTTCATATAACGGCTTTGTAACAGGCGAAAAGGATAAGACCGATGTTATCAGCGGCTTCAGCACTTATAAAGAAGATGCTTATGCTTCAAGAGACGTTTTATATTCGGTTAACGGCACTGATGCTACAAATGCTTCTTTTACTATTCAAAATGACCCTCAAGTTGCTGATTTGGTAGAAATAAACAGTTGGCTTTCTGATATAAACGCTGACTTAAACACTGCTGCCGGCGTCAGAGTCGATGAAGTTAACGGCTCTTTGGCTTTTACTTCTTTGTTGGTAGGTTATGACAACGTTAATGACGCAAGGTCACAGGTTACTCTTGAAATGATGTCCAGAGACACTACAACCGCTGGTGCGTATGTATCGGACGGAGATGCTACGACCCTCGTAGCCTCAAGACAGAAGAATATAGATGATGCTATTACCGAAATTATAGGGGTCGGATATACCGTCGGTACTACAACAATAATTGCTACTGATATTACTGATATTGCCACAGCAGCTGCGGCAGGCGCAAATCTAACTTTGGCCGATATGGAAGCGGCTGTCTCTGTTGCTGTTGTCTCAATTGCTGCAGCTGCTACACCTGCTACAACTCCTACAGCAGCTCAAATAGCTTCTATTAAAGCTGCGGCCGCAAAGGGGTTCTACACTTCAATCGAAACCGGCAAAGACACCAAACAGTCATTTGGTATCAGTCAGTCTATTGCTTACGGCAGCGGCGATACAAATTTCAGAGTGCATGTTGTCGACACCAAGCCCCAGTTCCAGATCGGTGCCGATGCGGGCGAAAACATGAAAATAGGCATCGGTTCCATGACTTCTCAGGCTCTCGGTATCGATAAAATAGATCTAACAAGCGTTGAGGGCGCAGAAGACGCCTTAGAAAAGCTAAACAAAGCTCTTGACACGGTTTCTTCGCAGCGCTCAAAGCTCGGTGCTTATCAGAACCGCTTAGAATACACCATCAGCAACCTTCAGAATACTGCCACCAATATGACTGCCGCCGAATCACGCATTCGCGATGTTGATATTGCAAGCGAAATGACTGAATATACCAGAAACCAAATTCTGTCACAGGCCGGCACTTCGATGTTAGCACAGGCAAATTCGTTGCCTCAAACAGCTCTCTCGCTTTTACAAGGCGCCTAATTAAAAGACGTTCTTATAAAAAAACGCCTCTCGAACGGTTTCAAGAGGCGTTTTAATTTTAGTTCCGATTATTTGCGTTTAAGATTATAAAAGCTTTCGAGGCCCATGAATTTAGCATCGCTGCCAAGTTCTTCTTCGATTTTAAGAAGTCTGTTGTATTTGCATACACGGTCAGTTCGAGAAGCTGAACCGGTTTTGATTTGCCCCGCATTAGTTGCAACGGCTAAGTCAGCCAGTGTTGTGTCTTCTGTTTCGCCTGATCTGTGAGATACAACGGCAGTGTAACCGGCTCTTTTTGCCATTTCGATGGCTTCAAGAGTTTCGGTGAGGGTGCCGATCTGGTTTAATTTGATAAGAATAGAGTTGGCGATTCCCTTGTCGATTCCTTCTTTAAGGCGTTCAACATTTGTAACAAACAAATCGTCGCCCACAAGCTGAACTTTGCCGTTATTCTTTTCGGTGAGAAGCTTCCAGCCGTCCCAGTCGTTTTCGTCCATGCCGTCTTCAATAGAGATGATGGGGTATTTTTTTACCCAGCTCATCCAGAAGTCTGCCATCTGTTCTGAAGTTTTTTCAGATTTGTCAGATTTCTTGAACACATATTTCTTCTTTTTCTTGTCGTAGAATTCACTTGCAGCGGCATCTAAGGCAATGTAAATGTCTTTTCCGGGTTTGTAACCGGCTTTTTCGATTGCCTTAATGATATATTCAATAGCTGCTTCGTTAGACGGAAGTGAAGGAGCAAAGCCGCCTTCATCGCCTACTGCAGTGTTGTAGCCGTCTGCTTTTAACAGAGCTTTAAGAGCATGGAAAGTTTCTACGCCCATCTGAAGAGCTTCTTTGAATGAAGATGCGCCTGCGGGCATTACCATAAATTCTTGAATGTCGATGGGAGCGTCTGAGTGAGCGCCGCCGTTCATGATGTTCATCATGGGAACCGGCAAAGTGCAGGCATTTGCGCCGCCGATATATCTGTAAAGGGGCAATCCGCAAAATTCTGCAGCTGCTTTGGCAACGGCAAGAGAAGCGCCCAATATGGCGTTAGCTCCAAGTTTGCCTTTGTTTGCAGTGCCGTCGAGAGCGATCATTGTAGCGTCGATTAAGCGCTGTTCAACTGAATCCATGCCTTCTAATTCGCCGGCTATAGTATCATTAACGTTTTCAACTGCTTTTAAAACGCCTTTTCCGTTGTAACGTTTTTTGTCACCGTCGCGAAGTTCTACTGCTTCGTGTTCACCTGTTGAAGCTCCTGAAGGAACTGCTGCACAACCGTAAGCGCCGCTTTCAAGAATAACTTCTACTTCTATAGTGGGGTTGCCACGGCTGTCAATAATTTCACGAGCTTGCATAGCATCAATAATAGACATTAAAAAAAGCCTCCTGCAAAAATAAGGGTTAAATTACTGAGCTAGAGTTTAGCACAAATTTAACCAAAAAGATACAGATGCTACTTTAGTTTGTGAAAATTGAATGATTGCGGGGTGAAAGATGCATTTTCTCTGCATTCTCCGGCTGCATAAAAAATTGCAAAATAAAAGCAGAAGCCCGATGCAGTGCGGCCTTTGAAAAGTCTCCGCCGTCATTTTGGTGATTTACAAAAAGACTGGCATTTTTTATCTCTGCAACAAATTCTGACTCGGGGTCAGTAATCTGAGCTAATGCCGCGATTATTGGTTTGACTTGCTCAACAGAGTTGTTGAGTTTTTCTTCGTCCGGAATACATAGCTGCAGTCTCGAAAGTTTTTGGGAAACTACAAATCGCATGTGCTCAGCCTCAAGCAGTATCAGGGGTATCGGTGCCGTGTCAGTATCTTTTAAAAAGTTAGCTTCAAACGATATATAGGGCTTAGCTTTAAAAAGGTTTGCAAAAGTTGATAAATGCTTGCCGGTTTTGCTTATCTTATTGTTCAGATTAAACAATATATTGCCTGTAGTGTTTTCGGGGCAAATTACTATGCGCGATGAATCTAGCTCCATATACAGGCGCTGGTTTTTAAGAAGATTCATTTCGATTAAAGTAAAATTCTTTACACCATCGAAATTTACTTTGTCTGAACCGATTATTTCTTTTAAATGGTTAATATCAAAGTTGCCATATAAGATTATTACAAAATTTTGAGGGTCTTTGTAATAAGACAGCAGCTCATGTGGTGCAAAGTGCCCGCTTAAAACGGTTTTGTTCAAAAAGGCTTCGACACCGTCTATTGGTTTATTTAACTTTTCACATACCGTATAAAGGGTTTCGGTGAGCTGTAATATTGCTTTTTGTTTTTCGTCAGGCTTTTCGTCGTAGATTCCGGTTTGAGTAAAATCTAAGTAGAATGCAAGTCTTGCATCATCAATGGGGGCGTCACGATATGCTTTTTTTGCAGGTATGAACCCGCTTATAAAAAAAGTGAAAAATATCAACGCAATTATTTTAATTGCTCTTGTCTTATTCATACTATCTTATCGACTTTTTACATTCATATGTTCATTGTTTTATTCTTTGTCGATATATATAAAATGCGAAATGTAAAATTTATAAATTATATAGTGGTTTTTTCTGTCTTTATGTTCCTTTTTGCTTGCAGCAAAGCCGATGCTGCAGCATGGAAACTTGTTAAAGCTGTTTGGACAGAAGAAGACGAAAAGCTTTATGAACATTTTGTAGAAAGTTTGTGTGATTCTAAATATTCAGATTTGAATAAGTTTATACGAGACCCGAGAGCTAATCCGCTTTACGGCGAAGACGATGAAACTTTTGATTTAAAGCCGGATTGCGCAGACTTGCCATATTTGATAAGAGCTTATGTGGCGTACAAACTCAGGCTGCCTTTTAACTTTACATCTGCAATAGCGGGAAAAGGCGGCGATCAAAGATACAGCAGAGAAAACAGGCCGACCGCATTTAAAAATCAAAATGCATATAAGTCGGCACAGAGCTTATTTTATAACGTTTTACTTATAAATTCGGGATACTTCAGAATGTCTGTTGATTCAGACTTGTCTGACCATTACCCGGTAAAAATCTCAAAAAAATCAATTGTGCCGGGAACAATCTATTATGACCCGAATGGGCACGTGGCCCTTGTGGGCAAAGTAACCGAAAATGGGCGAATCAGAATGATTGACGCACACCCCGACAAAACAATTTCAAAACCCTGGTTCGGAACTAAGTTTAACAAAGGCACCAAAGACAACGGCGGCGGCTTTAAGCGTTGGCGGCCGATTAGGGCTCTTTCCGACGGACAAATTGTGACTACAAAAAATCATAATATTTACGACTATTCTAATTCAGACCAATACAAAAAGACTTACGCGCTTAAGGGAAGAAAGAACCTGAGTTATCACGAGTATGTGAGAGAATCTTTGTCTGAAACACAAAGAAATGACCCCATTAAAGAGTTTGCATTTATGATGCAAGAGCTTTATGAAGATGTTGTATATAGGTCGGTGGCGGTAGAATTGGCAATAAAAAGGGGAATAAGCAAAATGCCGCACCCGGGCGCGTTGCCATATAACATTTACGGCACAGACGGAATTTGGGAAGAATATTCGACGCCGTCGCGTGATGCGCGTTTAAAGGTGGCTTTTCAGGAGTTTTACCATAATACGAGGGTGATGATATCGAATGTTGCCAAAACGAATTATGAGCAGGCGCGAAAAGTGGCCTGGGCGATGGTTGCGCAATATGATGATTTGAGTGCGCAGTATGCGATTTATTATCTGAACTCGGCAGGCAGACAAGTGCTGCTGACTTTTGATGATGTTTTAAACAGACTTTTTGCCCTTTCTTTCGACCCGTATCATTCTGCTGAACTAAGGTGGGGTGCGAGGGGAGAAGAGCTGCAAAGCGCGCGCGATGATGAAACAAAGTTTCGGTTTTACAACTTAGAGCAGCGTTTGAGAAACAACACCGAGCGTGTTTATGGCAGGGCAACACCGCTTTCTTTTGGGCCTGACAGCCCGCCTGAGGTAAATGTAAGAAGTTGGCTTGTTGCTTTTGTGAGAGGCGAGGCAGGACCTGTGTTGTTTGAAGAGGAACCGGTTGCTCAGGTGCCGGTTTATGTTCGAGTGCCCGAACCTGTTGCTATACCAGTGCAGATGCCCGTGCAGCATGTCGCTGCAGCAGTGCCGAATGAGCAGTTGTTTGCACAAAGACAGAACGCTGTGCCTATGCAGGCTGGTGTTGCAGTTATGCTGAATAAGCAGGGCGCAGAAACTGGATTTTTGCCAATAAAAGAGGCTAAGCCTGCTGTTACGACAACACCTGAACCTGTTGTGCCGAGTAAACAAACTGCAGATCAAGCTTCTGTTGCAATGCAGATGCCCGAGCCTGTTGTTGTTCCGGTTCAGGTAGAACTTCCCGCTGATGAGGTGTCTGAAAAGGTAAATAATATGGGCCGGTCCGAAAAGCCGGCCTCTTGGGTCGCGGCTGTAGAAGACTTAGCGCTTGCTATAACAGATGTAAATAATTACAGTCGTGAGTAATTTTAATCATAAATAAAAATAAAAGTTTGGACGATAAGAAATTTATCCTCAATTTTGGAGAAAATTATGTTTGCGGCAATTTTCACAATAATGCTTTTTGTTCTTGTTGGTCTTGTTTCTAAGCCAGAGCAATGGCTGAGCAGATGTGTGGATTTTTTGAGGGAGCAAAATATACATAATGGCTGATACTTTTTCTGTAACTGAAGTAAGTCGCATTACGGGGCTTGCACCGCATACTTTGCGCTATTACGAGCAGCAGTTTCCTGTGCTGCTTAAGGTCGAGCGCACCCGCGGCGGGCATCGTACATATCGACAGCACCATATAGATTTATTTAAATCTATAATTCAGCTGCTCAAAGAAGAAAAGGTATCGATAAAAGAAGCGCGCTGCCGACTGGGCGAACCCGATAACACTATTCCCTGCAATGCACAAAATTCGAGCGAAGAAAAATTCGCGAAAGAATTTGAAAACGGCGATATAAGCAAAATGCTTATGGTAGTGATAGAAAAACTTGATCATATTTGCAGAAACAATGACAATCGTGATAGAATGCTTATGAATTTTTTTAAGGCTAAAGCCGAAGATAAAAACGATGAATTGATTGACCAAATTTCTAGATGCCGAAAAGAAACTCACGAAACTGTAAAGCTTTGTCAAACGATTATAAGACAGGGTTTTAGAGTAAATTAATAACACGGAAACCAAAATGCAAATTGATGTTGCTTTCACCCCCAGCGAGGTGCAGGCCTTAGCTAATAAGGTATGCGTTGTAATAGATGTGGTTCGCGCCACCTCAAGTCTGACCGTTATTTTATCAAAACGCCCTAAAAAGCTCTTGTTAACCACAACAGTCCAAAAGGCCACAAAAATTGCGTCACAACAAACGGTGCACCCATTATTGTGCGGCGAACGCAACGGTGTTGCGCCTACAGGCTTTAATTACGGCAACAGTCCGGTTGAATATTTTTCTGCTCCGCTTGCCGACAAAGAAATAATTTTTACCTCAAGCAACGGAACAAGAGCGATTGCTGATCTGCTTATTGCACCAAATGTATATTTGGGATGTTTTTTAAATGCATCTGCCGTTGTAAAAAAAGCGTTTGAAACTGCAACTGCAAAAGGCATGGATATTTTGTTTGTATGCGCCGGGCGCGAAGAAAAATTTGCTGTCGATGATGCATATTGTGCCGGATACCTTGTATCAAAGTTAATCTCTTTGATTCCCGCCGATAATGAATTCTCGTTGGCTGACGGTGCTCAGGCAGCATTAGCCATTTGCGGCTATTACAGAGATGACAGAAGACTGTTTGAAATGTCGGGGGCAGGTAAGGCTGTTTTGAAAATCGGGCTGGCTGATGATTTAACTTTTCTTTTACAAAAAGATTTGTTAGACTGTGTTCCGGAATTAATTCAAAAAAATATTCCCGAGCCTGAATACGGCTTTTCGGTTGCGGTGTAGGTATGCCTGATTATCCCTTTCAATTAAGAGTACATAAGTTAAAAGACGAAACTTTGGCAGCAGAAATTATTACAGACGGTGTAATAGATCTGACTCATCAAGTTGTTGACATTTTAGAACCTTTCTTAGAAAGATATGCCTTTGTTTTTTTGCACTTAGGCAAGACATCTGCCCTTGATTATACTCTTGAAAAAACTTTTAAAACTCTTAAAAATGTTGATAAACTCGTTGTTATCGCCGAAAAAGATTTACAAATCAGATTCAATCTTGACATGATACTAAGATTCTGCCGGCTCGAAAGCGCTTTGAAAGTAGTCGACGGAAACATGGGTGTTGCAAGAGCCGTTAAAAAAGTTGGTTCTTTGCCGGTAATGAACCAATCAGTTTTTAGATTGCTTAAAATCTTAAAAGACCCCGGCGTAACATTTGAAAGACTTGAAAAAATATTGAACAATGAAGAGTCTATTGCCGAATCGGTTGTTGAATGTGCCAATAACACAAAAGCAGAATCTGAACGCAGCTTTACCGGAATAAAATCAGTGCTGTCTTATCAAGGTCTAGAAGGGGTTAGACTTATTCTTCTTGAATTAGCATTTAGAATTTTTGAGATTATATTTGCTAACCAAGGAAAAGACAAGCTGCTGCATCTTAAATACTCAGCATTTCTAATGGGGCGAATGGCAAATATGGTTGGCCTTGAAAAGCGTGCCATAAGAAAAATGCGCATTGCAGGTTTATACCACGATGTGGGTTGGTTACTGATGCACCATATGTTTGCTACAGACTATCCGAGAGTTTTTGGGTTAATGGCTAACGGAAAGACAGTTTATGAAGCAGAATTAGAAATTTTTGGCATAACCCACCAAGAAATAGGCGAAATGATTGCTCATGAAATCGGACTGCCTGATTATCTGATTCCGGCTGTTGCTTGCCATCACACTCCCGATATTTACCCTAAAGATTTGATTTTAAACGCAATGGTAGTAACTAATGGTTTCTTAAACTCCATTGTAGAAAGAGTTGTGGCCTATACTCCGTTTGAAGGCAGATTTTCTGTTTTAAACGATGAATATAAACGCATAATAATTGAAAAAGGCGATAAAAGAAACCACTCTATAGCAGATTTAAACAAAATAGACGATAATGGAAATGTTATTATTTCTGACATATTCGATTTGCCGACTGTTGTTAAAAACTTAAAAGAAGAATACGGTATTGCAGAAAAGACCTTCAGAAGAGCTGAGCTTGAATCAACCTCAGCCGAGCCATCAGATGACCCGGAATCTCCGGATCGCCCTGATGATAAACCTGATTCTGTTGATTAAAAATAAATTACTGCACAAACTTAATAATTACAGCTGTTAATGCTTCTAATGTCAGTTTGTTTTTGTTTATTTTTGCGCCGAAAAGCTTTGTTATCTCATTTAAACCGGCTGTTTTACCGTCTGCTACAACTGTTCCCTGCTCAAGATTTCTGTCAGCGCTAATGCTGCGCTTTTTGCTATCGGCATTTACAAAAACGTAAAATTCGCTATTGTCTGTGCTTTTACAAGCATAAGCTATGAGCAGGTCGTTAGCTTTTATTTCTTTTGCTTTTATTAGTCTGACATTTTTGTCAATAAGCTCTTTGTTGCCAAGTCTGAATGCGTCTGAAGACTGTCTTATGGCTATCAATCCTTTTGTGTATTCTACTGTTTCAACGTTCATGGCAAATAAATCAGAATTTGTAGCCTTTTGCCAATCAAACTTATTAATAGCATCAGAAGCATGATATGAATCATGTATAAAATACGGGTTGATAAAGTTTTTGTTATTTTTGTCGGTAAGTATATGATACTTTTGTTCGGGTCTTTTTTTGTCAAGCCATTGCTTTGTGCGCCCATATTCTTGACCCGCATGTATGAAAGCCGTTCCTTGCGCCGTTAACACCAATAAATTGCCAAGTCTGATTCTCTTGTGAATTTCTGCATCGTTTTCTTTAATTTGCGGGTCCTTTTTAATTGATTGTGCAATTACATCGTAAAGCGGTAAATTGTCGTGTGCTTCAATGTATTGAACTACTGCGCCCGGAGAATTAGCGATAAAGTTGGTCGGTTGACCCTTTAGGTTTTTAAACAATTTTTCAATGTTTTGCGCTCCGCCGGTCAAAAATTTAGGCTCGCCTTCGCACCCAAAGCCTGATTTTAAATCATTACGAATTTCGTCACTGAAAACGCCTACTGAATCAGTTTGGCTCATCCAGTCTTGGTCAGCGCCTTTCCCTTTTAATGACGGCGTATCAATGTGCCCCTTAAAGGTTCGCCAGCCCTCGCCCAAAAAGAGCGTGTCGGGGTTAATCTTAGCGGCTTCGTCATAAGCCGTTTGTATAACCTCGGCGGTAGCGTCACCCATCATATCAAAGCGCATTCCGTCAATCTTATACTCGTCGTGCCAATATTTTACAGAATCGACAATGAGTTTGGCGGCCATTTTGCGGTTAGTTGCCATATTATTGCCAAAATCGCCAACAAAATTGCCCTTTGAATCTCTAAAAAAGTAATAATTCGGAACAATATCTTCAAGAAAATCAGCCTTAATCATATGAGTATAAACTACGTCGAGTATGACGCCCATTTCGCGCTCATGAACTGCATTTATCAGTTTTTTTAATTCTTTAATTCTGAAGGCAGGCTCGTTCGGGTTTTGCGAATAAGCGCCATCAGGCGAAAAATAGTTTTGCGGGTCGTAGCCCCAGTTGTAAGTTTTGCTTTTGGCAGTCCACGACAGATCGCGCTCGCTCATAGCAGTTTCATCGCCAAAATACCACGCCATAACTGGCAAAAGCTGTATATGAGTTACGCCAAGATCCTTAATATAGTCTAACTTGTCTATAAGCGCTTCATAGCTGCCCCAACGTGCGTTCAAATTGCTTGCAATGCTAGGGTCAGAGGTGAAATCTCTTACATGAAGCTCGTAAATCACTGCGTCTTCTCGCTTTTCGTAGCCTTTAATTGTTTTAACCGGTTCGCAGTTTCCATGTTTTTTGGGAAAAACTATAGCTGCTTTTCCGACAAAATCGCCGCTTGCTCCTGCATCGCTGCCGTCGCGGCTAACAGTCACTGCAGCCATAGACCTTGCATATGGATCTAATACGCGTTTTGCCGGTTTGCCCGGATTCTTAACCTCAAATTGATAAAAACACCCGTAATGATCTGAACATAGGTCTGATTGCCAAACACCTTTTTCAATCTTTTTCATGGGAAATTTTGCAATTTCTTTTGTTTGCTCTGATTTATCGAATAAATGAAGCTCAACCGTTTCTGCCAGCGGAGCCCAAAGCTTTATAGTTGGCACGCCATTATTAAAGCTGAGTCCCAAATCATTTTTTTCATAACTGTATTTTTTATCGATTTGACGCCAATTCATTTTGCTGCTTTCCTTTGCGAAACATTGAGATAAAATGCTTGAAAAAAGTGCCACAATGACTATTACAGCTAGTTTTGACTTTTTCATAATGCTCCCTTAAAGTTTTTCGATATGGATTATAGCACAAAATATTGCGTTAAGTTATATACCCTTTCTGACGATATGCGAATAGTATGGCTAAAAAATTCAAAACATTTATTCTCTATTTGATAGACCGGATAATAGCTACAAAAGCCACTGAAGCGGCAGCTGCAATCGGATATTATGCGATTATGTCGTTTTTCCCGATTATTCTTTTCTTAATCGCTTTTCACTCGAACTTACTGGAAAACCCCACAAAGCAAGTAGAAGTGCAAGAACATATTCTAAAGTTTGTTAGGGTTTATTTTCCTAACTCCAGAGAGATAATTGATGAAAACATTATTATGGAAAACATTAAGAATTTGTCTGATAAAAGCGGTACAGTAAGCGTGGTAGGAACGGTTATGTTGCTTTGGACAGCAACCTTAGTGCTTGCAGGCTTAGCTCAAAACATAAATCTTGCCTGGACAAGAGCAGTTTGTCGGCACTTCTTAATGGATCGCTTAATCGGTGTATTCATGATGGGAATCATGATCGTTTTCATTATTTCGATACAACTTACTAATACTATAATAGACATCTTGCCAAGCCTGTTTCCACACTTTTTAGAGCCTATGCTGGCCGAAATGACCTCTCTGCATCGCTTTGTAATAAACTATTTGCCGCAGCTTGCAATGTTTATATCTTTGATACTTCTGTACAAATACATTCCAACGGTATATGTAAGATGGCGAGAATCGCTTTCCGGAACAGTATCTACTTTAGTTATGCTAAGGTTGCTCAGGCTTGTTTTTGTTTGGTATCTTGAAATGGCCGGAAAAGCTAATTATAGCGTTGTTTACGGCTCATTAGGTGCTGTGGTAGCTTTTATGCTCTGGATATACTTCGCAACCTGCGTAGTGCTTATCGGCGCCCACGTGAGCGCCGCTATAGCTAAGTTTACCAGACCTCATGATTTTGTTTTGCCTGAACGGCGCAAAAAACATAAATGCGAAACTGTTACCATCGTTCAGTCTGCTTAGGTCGTTCCTTTTTCATCGAAAGCGCGATTCGCTTACGCGGTATATCAACCTCAACAACCCTGACCATTACCTTTTGATGCACTTTCACAACTTCGTTCGGGTCTTTTACAAATTTGTCTGAAATCTGACTTATGTGCACAAGCCCGTCTTGATGAACACCTATATCTACAAAAGCCCCAAAATTCGTAACGTTAGTAACTATTCCGGGCAAATTCATGCCCACAACCAAATCTTTGAGCTCGTGAACTCCCTCGGCAAACGAGAAAGCTTCGAATTGTTCACGCGGGTCAAGTCCCGGTCGCGCTAATTCGTTCATGATATCGGTAAGAGTCGGCAGTCCGATCTCTTCGGTAACATATTTGTTTAAGTTTATCTTGTTTCTTATCTCGGTGTCTGTGAGCAAATCTTCAATGCCGCAGTTATTGTCTTTGGCCATTTTTTCGACGATTGCATAGCTTTCAGGGTGTACAGCACTTTTATCTAATGGGTTTTTGCTGTTGCGCACTCTTAAAAAACCTGCAGCCTGTTCAAACGCTTTAGGCCCTAATCTGGGCACTTTTAAAAGCTGTTTTCGGTCTTTGAAAGCGCCGTTTTCTTCGCGGTAGGCAACAATATTTTTGGCTAATTGCGGCCCTAACCCTGAAACGTAACTGAGCAATTGTTTGCTGGCAGTGTTCAGTTCGACTCCAACGCCGTTAACACAGCTCATTACAACGTCGTCGAGACCCTTTTTCAATTTCGTTTGATCTACGTCATGCTGGTATTGTCCAACACCTATAGATTTCGGATCAATTTTAACAAGCTCTGCAAGCGGATCCATTAAACGTCTGCCAATTGATACCGCGCCTCGAACCGTAACGTCGTGTTCCGGAAACTCTTCGCGAGCCGCTTCTGATGCGCTGTATATTGATGCACCGCTTTCATTTACCATTACAGTAGTTATGGAAGGGGGTAGTTTGAGTGACTTCACGAATGCTTCTGTTTCTCTGCTGGCGGTGCCGTTTCCGATAGCAATAGCTTCGATTTTGTGCTTTACAATCAGTTGTTTTACCAATATGCCTGAAGCTTCAAGAGCTCTGTCAGACTGCGATATATATATTACGCTGTTTTCGAGCATTTTGCCCTGACGGTCTAAACAAACTACTTTGCACCCGGTTCTGTAGCCGGGGTCAATTGCCAATACGGCTTTTTGACCTAACGGAGCTGCCATCAAAAGTTCTCTTAAATTTGCTGCAAATACGTTTATAGCTTCTTCTTCAGCCTTTTCTTTAAGCATTTTTCTGTATTCATTTTCGATCGAAGAAGAAAGAAGACGTTTGTATGAGTCGTCGATGCCTTCCCTTACGTGTTCCCACGCAGCACAAAAGTCTTTTCTGTAAAATTTGTACAAGCTTTTTGTAGCTTTCTCAGGGTCTGGCAATATGGTTACTTTTAAAACACCTTCATTTTCGCCCCTTAATATGGCTAATAAGCGATGCCCGGCGGTCTTTGCGGCCGGTTCCTGCCAATCATAATAATCTTTAAATTTAATGCCTTCTACTTCTTTGTCTTTTACTACTTTAGAGACTAAAACAGACTCTAATGCAAAGTAGTCTCTCAAAAATGCTCTTACATCAGCATTTTCGCTGACTGATTCGGCAATAATATCTCTTGCGCCCTGTAAAGCGTCATCGGCAGATTTAACGCCTTTTTCTTCTGAAATATACTTTTCGGCTTCTTTTGCAGGCACCAACAGTGGACTTTGTTCAAGTAAAGTTATTGCAAGTGGCTCAAGTCCTTTTTCTTTGGCAATAGTCGCTTTGGTGCGCTTTTTAGGTCTGTAAGGCAAGTAAATGTCTTCTAGTTGGGCAATGTTAGAAGAAGCATCAATCTTTGCAGTTAGTTCTTCTGTTAAAAGGTTTCTTTCTGTCAAAGACTTAACAATAGCTTCTTTGCGCTTATCATATTCTGCAAATTCTTCAAGTCTGTCGCGAATTGTTGTAATTTTAACTTCGTCGAGTGAACCGGTGCGCTCTTTTCTATATCGTGCTATGAAAGGGACGGTGCCACCTTCTTCAAGCAATTGGGCCGTTGACATGACCTGAAGCGGATGTATCTTAAGTTCCTCTGCAATTCTTGCAAAATATTTATCTTCCATTATTTTGTGCCGCCTAACATTTATTAAGGTTTTTCTTATATAACAGTTTAACGCCTTAAAAATCAACCCCCTAATATATGAGGCGCATTTTGCCGATGACTTGTGAAGAAAATATAAAAAAATAGGTGGCAAACATGAAAAAAAGTATTGTAATTATTGGGTTAGCATTGGTCGGAATAGCCCTTTACATTGCTTCACCCACATCCGATAACACCGACAGCAAAACTGCAGATAGCAAAAAGCCTTTTGCAATGTATTTGTCGAGTGAACCCACAAATCTTGATCCCGCCAGAGGCGTAGATGTAAACGAAGCCACCGTGCAGTCTAAGATTTTCGACGGATTAGTTAAATATAATTCGAAAATGAAACTAGAATCTTCATTAGCCGAATCATGGGAAATCTTGGAACAAGGCAAAAAATACGTTTTTAACCTTAAAAAGAATGTGCTTTTTCATGATGGCAGCCCGCTTACAGCAAAAGATGTGGTCTACTCGTTGGCGAGACTTTGTGCGCCTTCTGTTGGTTCGCCCCGCAGATGGGTGCTTGATAAAGTTCTTGGCTCCGATAAAGTTGATGATTCTTTTAAAGTTGCCGGAATCGAAGCTATTGACGATTATAAAGTTTCAATAACCCTTAAAGAACCTTTTGCTCCGTTTATTAGTCTTCTAACAATGCCCGCTTGCTATGTTTTGCCCGAAAAAAATAAAAGCGAAATAGCAGAAAGCAAGTTTTTTGAAAAACCGATAGGAACAGGCCCTTTTAAAATTACCCAGCGTGTAAGAGACAGCTTCTTAAAGCTTGAGATAAATGCGGCTTATCACGGCCAAAAAGCTAACGTAGATGAAATTATCGTAAGGATAATTCCCGAAAGTATGAAGGCTGAAATGGAATTTGAGAGCGGAAATCTCGATTTGCTGCAGCTTTATCCCACAAATTACGACAGATTTAAAAATAATGAAAAATTTAAAAATAAAATCGTAGATATTCCTGCCTTAAACACCTTTTACGTGGGCTTTAATAACAGAGTTGCTCCGTTTAATGATGTGCGTGTCAGAAAAGCTTTGAACATGCTTATAGACAGAGACGCACTTATTAAGGCAGTTTACAACGGCCGCGCGATTGCCGCAAAAGGCAGCATCCCCCCGGGAGTCAGCGGTTACAGCGAAAACACAAAAGGTTATTCTTTAAACCCGCCAGAAGCCAAAAAGCTTCTGGCAGAGGCAGGAATCAAAGAATTAGAATTTGATTTGTATCATCGTGCAGTTCAGTCGGCATTTGAAATTTGCAGATTTATTCAGGGCGAACTGCAAAAGCACGGTGTTAAAGTGAATTTGAAATCTATGGAATGGAGCGCATTGAAAGATGCCGTTAACAAGTGCGAAGCCGGTGCGTTCTATATGAGCTGGTATGGCGATTATCCCGACGGCGAAAACTTTTTATACCCTCTGTTCCACTCTGACAACTTCGGAGCAGGCGGTAACAGAGCATGCTTTAAAGATGAAGAAATAAACAAGCTTCTCGAAGAAGCTATAAAAACTGATGACATAAATAAACGCGAAGAAATGTATGCGCAAATTAACCAAAAAGTCGTTGATCAGGCGCCTTGGATGTATCTGTGGCATTGCAGCGAAAGCTATATTACTTCAGATAATGTAAAAAATATTGATTTTTCACCTATTTTTTTCATGGATAATGGTATATCTATTACAATGAAAAAATAAGTAAGAGGCTAATTGATGATTGAGTTTACGTTAAGGCGCATTACTGCAACCATACCTGTATTGTTGGGTATTTTGCTCGTTGCATTTACTGTGCTTTACCTTATCCCGGGCGACCCCGCTCTTACCGTTGCCGGGCCTAGGGCCGACGAAACAACCTTAAAACAGATTCGGGCCGAAATGGGCCTGGATCTGCCCGTGCATATGCGCTTTTTTAATTATTTGCAGAAAATATGCAAAGGCGATTTCGGTGAGTCGGTTATTTCGGGCAAACCTGTGCTGACTTCATTGACTGAAAAACTGCCATTTACGCTGAAACTTGCGTTGATTTCTATTCTTTTTTCAACTGTGTTAGGCATAGTCATGGGTATTGTGGGCGCAGTTACAAAAGGAAAACTTATTGATAGGCTGTGCACACTTTTTTCTGTTTCGGGAATAAGTATTCCGGTGTTTTTGTCGGGATTAGTGTTTTTGTATGTTTTCGCTGTTAAGCTTAAATGGTTTCCGTCATCCGGGTTTAACGCCGAGAATAGTCTGATGCCGTTTATTTTGCCTGCATTTACTCTGGGTATACGCTCTGCTGCATTTTTGGCGAGAATTGTCAGAAGCAGCATGATAGAAGTGCTTAA
Organism: Candidatus Rifleibacteriota bacterium; assembly: GCA_028689875.1. Classification (GTDB taxonomy): domain Bacteria; phylum Muiribacteriota; class Ozemobacteria; order Ozemobacterales; family Ozemobacteraceae; genus MWDD01. Next base: position 17,995 of record JAQVCG010000037.1, read on the forward strand.
TCAAGACTTCATACGAACCGCGAAAGCAAAAGGGTTGTCTCCCTTAAGAATTTTATTCAGACATGGTCTGTTAAATGCTCTTATACCAATAATTACTGTTATCGGGCTTGATTTGTCGAGCTATTTAAACGGTTCGGTAATTGTAGAAACCATATACGATCTGCCCGGCATCGGAAGATATGCTATGGAAGCTATTTCTCAGCGCGATTACCCTGTAGTGCAGGGTGTGGTATTGTTGGGTGCTATGGTATTTATCGGAGTAAATCTGCTTATTGATTTGTTCTATGCCTGGATTAACCCAAAAGTTCGCGATGAAATTCTTGGAAAGCTTGCAAAATGAAAACTTTGTTTAAACGTATGACAATGCCTGGGTGGTTAAGTTTTATCGGAATTATTATCGTGGTAGCGATAGCATTGCTGGCCCCGGTAATAGCACCCAATGACCCGATGGAAACTTCCCCTGAACGAATCTTAAAAGAATTAGATGGCTATCCCATGGGATGTGATCAAATGGGGCAGTGCTTTTTTTCGAGATTAGTTTATGGAGCCAGACTATCGTTGATAATCGGTTTTGCTTCGCGTTTTGCGGCTCTGATAATAGGGCTTGCAGTGGGTATGTGCGCCGGTTATTTTGGAGGCAAAGTCGATTGGCTTTTAATGCGCGTGGTCGATATGTTTTTGGCTTTTCCGAGCCTTCTGCTTTCGATTGCGGTATCTATGGCCATGGGAAGCGGCATGGGCACAGTGATTTTCGCAATAGCCATAGTAGGCTGGGCAGAAATGGCAAGAATAATCAGAGCCGCGACTTTAGAGCTGAGGTCGGCTGAATATGTTGTTGCCGCAAAAACTCTCGGGGCAAGTCACTTGAGAATAATTTTGACTCACATATTGCCAAATTGTTTGCCTCTTATTACGGTTATTTTTACCATGGGAATAGCAACTGCGGTGCTGTCAGAGGCAAGTTTAAGCTTCTTGGGCTTGGGTGTTGACCCTGCGTTGCCCACTTGGGGTGGTATGGTGGCGACCGGTAAAGACTACATGTTGCGTTTTCCGGGGCTGGTATTTTACCCCGGTGCTTGTATAGCTTTTTTGGTAATAATTTTTAATATTTTGGGCGATGAATTGAGAGATATTCTTGACCCGTCTAGAAGAGGAAACCTCTAATGAATAAGCAAATCGCACCGGTCATTGGTATTGCATATTCTGATTGCGCTGCAAGAGACAATGAAATGCGCATCAGAACGTATGTTTCAAGAAAATACTATCATGCAGTTCAGCAATCGGGTGGAATAGCTGTTTTATTGCCTGCGCCTTACATTCCTTCGAACTTGTCTGAACTTGAAGCAGAGCGCTTGCATGCAGAGCATATAAATACCTATATGAACATGGTTGACGGCATAATTTTTGCCGGCGGAGAAGATATAGACCCCAAATATCAAGACGAAGAGCCAATTTCAGAATTGGGGCAAGTTAACCCTTTTAGAGATGCTTTTGAAATAGCTCTGGCAAAATCTGCGAAAGCCAAAAATATTAATATGCTCGGAATTTGCCGTGGCATTCAGTTATTGGCGGTTGCTTTAGGCGGTAAAGTCAGTCAGGATATTTCTAAAATCGAAAAAATTCAACACTCGCAAAAGTCGCCCAGATGGTATGCTTCGCACAAAATTGCGATTAAAGAAGGTTCTTTGCTGCAAAAGGCTCTTAAACCTGAATCATGTGAAATTAGGGTTAATTCGTTCCATCATCAGGCCGTATTAACTTTGCCTGACGGTTTTTCTGCTTGTGCCGAAGCTTCTGATGGAATAATTGAAGCCATGGAATATAATGGTGACGATTCTTCGATAATCGGTGTGCAGTGGCATCCCGAAGAAACCTTTAATAGCGACGCTTACAGTCGAGCACTGTTTTCATGGTTTGTTAATTCATGTAAATGATTTTATTTGAACAGTTCGCTAAAAATGGCTGTCAGACGCACATTGTGAATGACGCTGACTGCAAGTAAGGCCCATAACACGACGCATACTTGAAGCGGTCTGTCTGTTAAGGCTATTTCAGATGGATTTTCGCCTACTTCGCGTATGTGGGTCAGATACAAATATCTCAAAAAACCATAAAGAACGACGGGAACAGTATAAACAAGTTTGTCTGTTCCAAATTTTGCTATTGTTTCGGGGCTGACAGTGTAAAACGTATAAGTAATCAGTGCCATTGTTGCTAATATAGACGTCATTTGGTCTATATACGACAGCGAGTAATGAGCAAGAATTTTTCTTTGTTTGATTGCATTTTCTTCGTGGTTCTTTAGTTCTTGCCGTCTTTTTACTAAGGCTAAAAACATGGCTAACATTAAAGTTGAAAGAACAAGCCAATGTGAAATATATATATCGGGTTCTAAGCTTTTAAGCGCACCAACACCGGCAGTGGCTCTAAGCACAAATCCTATGGCAATGCACATTACATCAAGTATGACTACTTTTTTTAGCTTAAAACTGTATGCTAAATTCATCATAAAATAAGTCATGGCTAACGAAAAAAACAAACCCGAAAGCTTCCAAGATGCCAATAAACTGAGTATTAATATGATTATTAATGCAGATTTTGCTTCGGTTATTGATAAATCGCCTGATGGTAAGGGGCGATTGCGCTTAATAGGGTGTAATCTGTCTTTTTCTAAGTCTGCCAAATCGTTTAATATATAAACGCTTCCGCTTAAGCCGCAAAATGTTATAAAGCCTGCCAAAGCAAGCAGCCATGCTTGATACGAAAAAATCAGACCCTTTTCTGAAAAAAGTAATGCAACGAACAGAATTAAATTCTTGGTCCATTGCTTCGGTCGCAAACTTGTAAAAATAGGCGCTATCATTTATCTTTCCTGATCAGAAATTACTTATTATCTTTACGTTAGAGTTTGCTTCTGTGCCGTAATAGAAACGCTTTATATCTGTGGGAACAGCGTTTATACTTTCAGGGTCACTCGGAACCATTATGGTCCATTCGTGTCTTTGCTTCATATCAAGAACTTTTAAAGAAACCCGTCGCATCCAAACTCCGCCGACTGACATCCAAGATGGTAGCATAAAGTCGCTTTCTAATAAATGCATAAATGGTATTTCGTCAATAAAAATTACATTATTTGTTGACGAAATAGCCATTACGCGTATTTGAGCAGTTTCTAACTCTCCATATCGCAACATGGCAAGAGGTGGCTTGTTTTCATCGCGCCAAAAATAAGTTAGCTTTTCAGGTTTGACAAAATCAAGCCAAATAGTCGTCCTAGGCGAATCTTGCTGCGAAAACGGTGACCCTTCGGATAACATTGTGATGTTTTTATTGTTAAGAAGGTTTACCGATTTCGAAATGTTTTCTTTAA
>JAQVCG010000118.1 GCA_028689875.1 Candidatus Rifleibacteriota bacterium
GACCACTTCGCATAAAGGGTCACGTTGGTCGTTCCCATGACAAAGGTTGCGCCTGCATTATAGCTAATGCCACTGCCATCTGCGGCCGTATTCCAGCCTGCGAATGTATAACCGGTTCTCGAAAGACTACCGGTATTATTTTTAACAGTAACAGTTGCACTTTGCTGATAGGTCAAGCTGTCTGTGGGCACGGTGCCTGCAGCGTTGCCATTGCCATTATAAACAACAGAATAAGCAACTGTATCCGGCACGCTATCAATAATCTTTTTAATTTCTGATTCGCCAACTACTGCGAGAACAACTGCAAAAACATCACTCTCAGTTGACGAACTGGTACCCTTCAGCCACTCTGTGATTTTCTCGACCAGGTTTGAGATAACAGCTTGCGTAAGAACTTCGGCGCACTTAGCTTCCGACTTTTCGAAGTTACTTTGTTTTACTAAAATAGCCAGTGCGGTGGACTCTGAATCCACGTTAACAGCAGCCTTGGTTTCAGAAAAAGAGTCTATATGTTTTCTCAAAAGTCTTTTGCCGGCTGGTGTTATTACAACTAGCTGATAGTTGCTTCCGGCTGGAACGTCAGGGAATGAAAAAGCGCCGGTGCTACCAAGTTCAACCGGAGAAACAATATCATTATCGTTTATATCAAATAAATAAACCTTCATGCCTTCATACGACACATTGGCAACAATATTTTTTGTTATGGTTTCTGCGGCATCGACGGGTAGAACAACAGAACCAGAAAGACTTTCACCTACTGGAGCGACATAACTGCCACCACCACCGCCCCCACCACCGCAGCCAGTCAGGCCAATAAGAATAATCAGGCTTATAAACGCCATAAAAAATTTGTGGGAACTCATTATCAAGCCTCCGTTAAGTTGTTTCTATTATGTCTGCTCATGTGACAACTTATGACACAACCTGATTTTAGTCAACAATTTTAACTGTCACTCCAGAGAAATCTGGCCCAGTCGTTGGGGTAAAACCAACAAAACGGTCACCATATGCAAACATTTTTTTGCAATATCAGCAAACCATGTCTACAAGCAATTTTACAAAGGGCTTTGCATTTCCTTCAGTTGAAGGTGTATCAATCAATTAAGCTCCCTAAATTTTAATGCCCGGAAAATCTGTTAGAATGCAGCAGATCCATCATTGTATAACTTTGACTTGGGGTCTGAAATACAATGAAACGAAAACGTACGCTAAGGTTTTTTGAGCTTCAAGTATCGGTAGAGGGTCGGTCTGGAAATTTTGAGACTGTCGCATATTTCACCTATGCTTAAAGACTTGTCCTGATGAATCTTTTGAGCCATTCTAACTTTTAGATTTTGGGGATCGATGGGTTTACGCCCCCCAAGTCTTTCTTTTGCCCTTACTGTCGCCAAACCCGCACTGAAGGCTGGTTATCATGGCTCATAAATTCCTTAACGTGCGTAAATTTCCATTTGGTGTCGTGACCCCCTTATTTGGTTTCCCCCATTTTATAGTCCAAGCCTAAATTCTCATCAATCCATTTTTTACATAGATCTAACAATGAATTTTCGTCTTTGCCTATAATATTGTGCAATTTAAGGTTAATTTCAGTGTTGCCCCCATCCAATGAGTCCGATTTTTCGTAATAGACTATTCCACCATACATTTGTTTGTTTTTGTGGCATGAAATGTAAATCTTAAAAGCCCCTTTCTTATGATCGATCTGAAACTCTTTTGTCCACTCAATATGGTCTTGCATAAAATTCCTCCGTTAATGATAAATTTTGACAAAAAGCCCCCCCCCTTACTAAAAAGCTATTGTTTATTTCGGGCGAGATTTTCATCTCTCGCGTCATAATATCAAAAAACCAAAATCTTGTCAAGCTTTTATTAATGGGCGTTCTAGAACTATAGTAAAAAAATAGTACTGTTGAATTTTATGCACGGTACTATTGAAAAATAATCCTAGGACTAAAACCAAAAAAATATTATCGACAAAGAACAATACACAATTACACTCTAGTTTAGTATAATTTGGAGTATAGTTGTATCTAAAGGAGTCGGCCATGAACTATTACCAAGCAATAACAAACATGCTTGAGCGGCAGAGCGGCATTGTTACAACCGCTCAAGTAAGTGCTGCTGATATTCCCAGGCACTATTTGAGCAAGATGGTGGCTGAAAACCTTTTGCGAAAAGTAGATCGTGGCGTTTATGTTTCACCAGAAACCTGGGAAGATGAAATGTTCCTTTTGCAATACAAATACAGCAAAGGAATTTTCTCGCACGAAACAGCGCTTTATATTCATGGGTTTACCGACAGGACACCTACAAGGTTTGTGATGACCTTTCCTTATGGCTATCATGCGCAATCTATTGCCGGGAAAAATATTAGAATGAAAAAGGTCGTTAAAAGCATATATGAGCTTGGGATCATTGAAGGAAAATCGGCATTTGGCAATACAATACGACTTTATGACCTAGAACGCTCTCTTTGCGACATTATAAGAGGTAACAACAACTGTGATATTCAGATTATCAATCAAGCCATGGACGCCAAGGATGAAGTTGCCTTTTTTCAGGCAGTCAAATCGCGCTCGGCAAAATTTTGACAAAAAGCCCCCTTTGAGAAAAAGATATTGATTTTTTCGGAGTGTTTTTTTATCTCCAATCTCATAATATTAAAAACTTTAAACCGTGTCAAGCCTTTGTTTGTTGTAGTTCTAGAACTATTAATGGTTTTTGATACTACTAAAAAATTATGCACAGTACTAGTAAAAATAGTTTTAGTACGAAACCAAAATCATATTTTACAAGGACACTCTAGCTTGATATAATTTAGAGTGTTCTTGTAAAAAAAGAGGCAATTATGGACTATCACAAAGCAATAACAAATATGCTTGAACAACAAAGCGGCATCGTAACAATCGCTCAAGTTAGTGCTGCCAACATACCCCGGCAGTATTTAAGTAAAATGGTCAAAGAGAACCTTTTGCGCAGGGTTGACCGTGGAGTTTATGCTGTGCCGGAAGCCTGGGAAGATGAAATGTTTCTGCTGCAATATAAATACAGCAAAGGAATCTTCTCGCACGAAACCGCGCTTTACATCCATGGATTTACCGACAGAACCCCGATAAGCTTTGTAATGACCTTTCCGTATGGTTATCACACAAAATCTATTGCCAGTAAAAGTATCAGAATGAAAAAGGCAATTAAAAGCATTTATGAGCTTGGAATCGTTGAAGAGAAAACAACATTTGGCAACAAAATACGACTTTATGACCTTGAGCGAACTCTCTGCGACATTGTAAAAGGCAATAACAATTGTGATATTCAGATCGTAAACCAGGCGATGAAAAAATATGCTGCGTTCAAGGGAAAAAACATTTCCCGATTACTTCAATATGCTGAACAATTACGAGTAAAGCCTAAAATACTCGCTTACATGGAGATACTTCTGTGAAAACAAAGAACCCGATGCAGTTAAAAGCTATTATCAAAAAGAAAGCTGCTGAAAAACAAATACCAGAGCAACTGGTTTTGCAGAATTACATGCTTGAGCGTCTTCTGGAGCGAATAACTTTAACAAAATACAGAAACAATTTCGTTCTAAAAGGCGGGTTCTTGATTGGCGCAATCGTTGGGCTGGACACAAGAACGACAATGGATCTTGATGCAACTATTAAAGGCCTTGAATTAACGCATAAAAGCATAAGACTCGTTTTTGAAGAAGTTTGCCAGGTCAGATTAGATGATGATGTGACATTTGAAATCAGCGGCATCGAGGATATAAGAGAATCAGATAATTACCCCGGCATCCGTGTGGGTTTGAAGGCTAATTATCAGCCAATCAGTATACCGCTTTTCGTGGATGTGACAACCGGCGATAAAATCACACCTGAAGCGATTGATTACAAGCTTAATCTTATGTTCGATGAGCGAAGCATACAAGTATTAGCCTATAATCTTGAAACTTTGCTGGCAGAAAAGATTGAGACGGTGATCAGCCGCAATATTGCTAACACCAGGCCAAGAGACTTCTATGACATTTACATACTGCATCAATTGCATGCAAAGAGCTTCAAACCCAACATTTTCAAAAAGGCAATAGAAGAAACAGCAACAAAACGCGGAAGTTTGGCGGCAATAAGAGATTATGAAAAAGCTATGCAAAATATTGCAGCCAATGAAAGAATGCATGGATTCTGGGAAAAATACCAGAAAGATTACGCTTATGCTGCGAATATCCGTTTCAATGATATTTGCAAACTAATTATTGATATTCTTAATGGGCTTGGCTTCTAGGAGGCCCCTGGGGGCCGGTGGGAGGGATTGCGCCATTTTATACAGTTTTTTTACAACCGTTTTGCACAGGGCCCAATGTCCAGATGACGCGGCGATGCTTACATTGAGGGGCACCAGGCCAATGTAATGAGAATAA
>JAQVCG010000119.1 GCA_028689875.1 Candidatus Rifleibacteriota bacterium
TAATTGGAATGCAGGTTCTTATGGTTAAAAACCTTAAACCGGCGAAAATTCGCGGCATTCTCTCTCAAGGAATGATACTTGCAGCAGAAACTCCCGAGGGCGGTCTCGCTCTAATGACACCAAATAAACCTGCTAAAACAGGCGTCAGAGTAAAATGAGTTTTATGAATTTCATAGACGTACACGCACACTTGCAAGACGAAAAGTTTGCAAACGATGTTGAAGCATGTGTTGAAAACGCAAAGAATGCCGGCGTTAACAGAATAATTAACGCCGCAAGCAATATCGCCGAGTCTGTGCAAACACAAAAAATCGCTGAGAAATATGATACATGCTATGCTATGGCCGGCATACATCCGCATAATGCTTCTGAATTTAACGAAAATAGCATTTCCCAATTAAAAGAGCTTTTAAACAAGCCAAAAGTATTGGGAATAGGCGAAATAGGCTTAGATTTTCATTATGATTTTTCAGAACGCGATGTACAGATTGAAGTTTTTAAAAAGTTATGGACACTTGGTGCTGAGCTTGAACTGCCTGTAGTTGTTCATGTCAGAGAAGCATATAAAGCATTTTTTGATAGCATTGAAAATTTGCCGGCTCCTCCGAAAGTTTTGTTGCACTGCTTTTCAGGAAGCTTAGAAACAGCAAAGCAAGCAGAAAAGTTGGGATACAATTTTTCTATTGGCGGAGTTTTAACATTTCCTAACAGTAAAAAAACAACAGAGGTGTTTTCTTATTTACCATTAGAAAGAATTCACCTTGAAACTGACTGCCCTTACCTTTCACCACAAGGCAAAAGAGGGAAAAGAAACGAACCGGCCAATTTGCCCATAGTCGGAGAATTTTTGGCGAAACTGCGAGGAATTAGCTTAGACGAATTGACTCAAATACTTTCTAATAATGCAAAAGCTTTTTTCGGAGACAAATTAAAATAAATGGAAACACAAAGAATTGAGTATTCGCGTTCGACGTTGACAGAGATAATCATAGGCAACGGAATTTTAAAAGAATTCTCTGCAAGATTATCACGTTTGACAACTGCTAGACGTTGTGCTGTGATTACAAATGAAACAGTCGCTAAATGGTATCTTGAACCAATAAAAGAAGAACTGGCAAATAGAGGTTTTTCTGCAGTAGAGATTATTATTCCCGACGGCGAAAAATACAAAAATTTTGACACAGTGATTTCTGTTTTATCTGAACTTTCTAAAAGCCAAATAGACCGTGACTGCGCAATAATTGGCTTGGGCGGCGGCGTGATTTGTGACATTACCGGGTTTGCTGCATCAATTTATAAACGCGGAATTACCTTAGCACTTGTGCCAACTTCTTTGTTAGCAATGGTTGATGCTTCTTTTGGCGGTAAGAACGGCGTTAATACTACTGAAGGCAAAAATCTTGCGGGCACCTTCTATCAGCCGGCATTAACTTGCATAGATGTTTCTTTTTTGTTGTCGCTTCCGCTTTCGCAGCTTTCATACGGCATGGTAGAAAGCCTAAAACACGGACTAATAGGAGATTCTGCCTATTATAAGTTTTTATGTAATAATATTTCTGAAATTCGTGCAAGACAGCTTGATATTCTTCAGCGTGTTGTGAGACGCTCAGTCTATATTAAAAAAAGTTTCATAAGCAAAGATGAACTCGACAAAGGTGTTAGAGCTCATTTGAATTTTGGGCACACCTTCGGACACGCACTTGAATCAGCAGGCGGCTATATAAGGTTGAATCACTGCGAGGCAGTAGGTCTGGGAATGCTTATGGCAATCAAAGCTTCTGCTTCATTGAGAATTCTCAAAGAGGATTACAGCGACCAACTTAAGATAATTTTACGCGAACTCGAATTGCCTATTTCCCTGCCAACTGAAATTAATGTAAATTCTATTCTTTCTTACATAGCACAAGACAAAAAGAGAGACGAAAAAGGTTTTGCTTTTGTATTACCTATATTACCGGGTAAAACGCTTATACAACATATTAAACCTGATGAACTTGAAAAAATTGTGACCGTAGCAACCGAAATTTAAACTGTTTAAATATAATATAAGGAAAAATCAATGAATCCAACAACCACCATTTCAAATCGTTTTTCTGTTAACGCACAAAAAGTCTTGAACAAAAGATATTTAACGCGAGGCGAAGACGGTAAGACAATTGAAACAATCGAAGGGCTTTTTAGACGCGTTTCGTCTGCAATAGCTGCTGCAGAAAACGCGTATCCAAACAGCAAATATAAAGCCGAAGAACTTGAGCAAATATTTTATAAAATAATGACTGACCTTGATTTTTTGCCAAATAGCCCCACCCTTATGAATGCAGGTAAAAAACTCGGACAGCTTTCAGCTTGTTTTGTTCTACCCGTAGAAGACTCAATGGAAGGAATTTTTGATGCAGTTAAAAATGCGGCAATTATTCATAAGTCAGGTGGCGGAACAGGTTTTAGTTTTTCTAGATTAAGACCGGCTAACGACTTGGTTTCTTCAACAAAAGGCGTTAGCTCAGGACCCATTTCTTTTATGAAGGTCTTTAATGTCGCTACAGAAACAATTAAACAAGGTGGAACCAGACGTGGTGCAAATATGGGAATTCTGCGCGTGGATCACCCCGATATTCTTGAATTCATAACAGCAAAAGAAAATAACGATGAACTTACAAACTTTAATTTGTCTGTGGCAATAACAGATAAATTTATGGAAGCTCTCGAACATGATACAGAATACGACCTTATCAACCCCAGGTCAGGAGAAGCAGTAGGCTCGTTAAAAGCATCAAAAGTTTTCTTTATGATTATAGAACGCGCTTGGAGAAACGGTGAACCCGGCATTGTTTTTATCGACAGAATCAATCGGTTCCAGCCAACACCGGCTATTGGAGCAATAGAATCAACTAATCCCTGCGGCGAACAACCTCTTTTGCCTTACGAAGCTTGTAATTTAGGTTCTATAAACCTCGCCAATTTTATTATAGAAAAGAAAAACAAACCCGTTATTGATTTCGACAGACTTAAAGAATGCATAAACATTTCGGTAAGATTCTTAGACAACGTTATTGATGTTAATAAATACCCGATTCCCGAAATAGATAAAATGACAAGAGCCAACAGAAAAATCGGCCTCGGAGTTATGGGTTGGGCTGACCTTCTTATTAAAATGGGAGTCCCTTACGACTCTGAAAAAGCCATAGAGTTGGCTGATCAGGTTATGGGCTTTGTTAAACGCCAGTCTTGGTCAGCATCTCAAGAATTGGCAAAAGAACGCGGCGCATTCCCTAATTTCGAGAAATCAATTTTTGCTGAAAAGAAAATTCAGGCGCTTAGAAACGCTACAGTTACCACAATTGCTCCCACAGGTACAATAAGTTTAATTGCCGGCTGTTCATCCGGAATCGAACCTCTTTTTGCAATAGCTTACGAAAAGCACGTTATGGACAACGATAAACTTCTCGAAGTTCATAATGATTTTGTTAAAGTCGCCAGAGATAATAATTTTTATTCTAAGGAGCTCATGGAAAGAGTTGCACATCAAGGAAACTTAAACGGCATCTCTGAAATTCCTGAAAAAATAGCTCGTATTTTTGTAACCAGCCACAATATATCTCCTGAATGGCACATTCGTATGCAGGCAGCTTTCCAAAAACACACAGATAATGCCGTAAGCAAAACCGTTAATTTTCCATTCGATGCAACGAAAAAAGATATTGAAACAGTATTCAGACTTGCACATCAACTTGAATGCAAAGGCGTAACAGTATACCGCGACGGCTCACGCGACGCGCAAGTGCTTAATATCAGCGGCTCGAAAAAAACGGAACGAACAGCAGATTCTTCTCCCATGCTCTTAGCCCGCTCCAGACCTGAAAGAACTTTCGGTGTCACAGAGAGAGCAAAAATTGGTTGCGGAAATCTTTATGTTACAGTTAACAGTGACGAAAAAGGCATATGTGAAGTTTTCACAAGTCTTGGAAGGAACGGAGGCTGTCCATCACAGTCAGAAGCAACTGCAAGATTAATTTCAATGGCATTGCGTGCCGGAATCGATGTACAAGAAATCATAGACCAACTTAAGGGCATAAGATGCATGTCTACCCTTAAAAGAGAAGGAACAATGGCCGGAGGCATGAGAGTTCTGTCTTGCCCCGACGCAATTGGTAAAGCTATAGAACAGTACAATTTAACCGCACAAGGTTTCTTTGGAAAACTAAATATTGCTAAGGCTGAAAATCAAAAAGACCAAAAGAAAAACCTGATGATTGATGTTACTTCACAAGACATGGGTCAGTGTCCCGAATGCGGTGAAAAACTCGAAAACGAAGGCGGATGCGTAATATGCAAGTATTGCGGATATTCTAAGTGCGGATAATTGTATGACCGCGTGCACAAAAATAAAGATTCTAATTCACAATTTATGAAGTTTTTAT
>JAQVCG010000120.1 GCA_028689875.1 Candidatus Rifleibacteriota bacterium
CCTACTCGGGGAGCTCGACCACCGTGTGAAAAGCGGAGGGTAAAAAACATAAGGCTCCGTGGTCAAGCGGTCAAGACATCGCCCTTTCACGGCGGTAACACGGGTTCGATTCCCGTCGGAGTCACTAAAAGAGTGGTAATTTTAGGTTGATAAACATTGACTGGAAATTATCATTTTGTTATAATCACTAAGGAAGTTAATACATGGCGCCATAGCCAAGTGGTAAGGCAAAGGTCTGCAACACCTCTATCACCAGTTCAAATCTGGTTGGCGCCTCTCTCAAAGGTCTCATAAATCGCGTAAATACGCGGTTTGTGGGATTTTTTATTTGCTCCAAAATGTATGCAAATGTATGCAACCTAGTGTTTTAGCAATCTAGCACCTGAACCATGGAATCATAACAGTCATTTTCTGGGGTTACATCTCTCAAATAATGTAAGGTCATTGCAAGAGTAGAATGCCCTAAAAGCTTTTGAATTTTTGTTGCAGGAACTCCTTCTGCATATAGTGCTGAAGCAACGCAAAATCTAAGTTTATGACTACTTTTGTATTTAATGTTCAGTGTTTCACAATACTTTATCAGATGTCTATTGTAGGTTTCTGTCATAAGTGGAGTTTTATCAACCATAAATATATACTCACCACTCAGGTTTAGTGCTTTAACCTTTTCAAGAATTGCTTTTGCCTGAGGGGTTAAAGGCATATCACGAAAACCGTCTGATGTGTGACCTTTTGCGTATTCAACCACCCTATAATCACGCGGATTAAATGTTAGGTCATCATTCATGGTCTGTTCTTCTATTATCTGTCTTTGAATTCTGATATTATTTCCTTCAATATCATCCCAACGTAACGCTTTTAGTTCTCCAATACGAGCTACAATACGAAAATTAAACTGTATTGCTAGAGAGTAAATATCATCCATGTCTTTCATATAGTCCAATAACACTTTTCGTTCATCAAGAGAATAAGTTTTTATCGTATGGTTTTCAGGACGGTAGTTAAATGAGCGAAAGTTGACACTTACAATAGGATTTGATTCAGCAATATCTACCTCAATGGCATATGCAAACATGGAGTTTAATATACTTTTGCCATCATTGAACTTTTTTCTTGTCAAGGTTCCATTTTTTGTCAGAATTCTAAAAAATATTGTAAAATCCTTTGTTGTTAGCTGTGAAATTGGTTTCATTACAATTTCTGTATCGCGGTACAGAGAGTTCCATAATAACAGATTATCTTTTAAAGTTTTGTTTTTAACTTTAGTAGTATCTCTTCTCCAAATCATCCAATCAGCAAGAATATCTTTTAGCGACAGGGTATCTGGTCCGAAATAAAAATCAGTCAGCTTATCCAATAACTGTGGATAAGTTGGAGCAATTATCTGTTGTCTGTTGATATAGATATAATAACGACCATCAGACGCACGACATTTTACTTTGCTTAAATCACAGACTTTTTTTAAACGAGTTTCTTTTTTCATATAATTATTTAATTCTGCAAAATCCGATTGAGATATAGTATCATTCTTTAAATAAAATTGCAATAATACGGGTGACATGTTTTCGATTTCCATTTTTACTAAGCCTTTCATCAGAGTGGCTGGCTTTTGTTTGTTTTATTTAATTTGAATTTTTGGTTGTTATTTTTTTATTCCAGTTATATGTTTTTAAGTTACAATTAGAATATGACTTCTATTTTTATAAACGAGGCAAAAAAAGGGATTTGCGCGATCCGCGCAAATCCTTTTTACACAAGATAATGTTCAGCAATGATATTTATTCTGTTATGACCAAGAAATCTGCTTGTTATCAACATCGCACGTTTATCATAACAGATACCTTTTAAATCTTTTCTGCAATGGAATCGTTCATTGATTGGAATGCTTTTTGTAGGTCTTGCAAACATGTTATAGACAGACCTACAATAATCTGCCCTGTATGAGTGAACATCCATATCAGGAACCCTTGACCAGACTTTTTGCAGACCAGCTTTTTTCATAAGGTCTGTAATGTATTCAACGTCAGATATAATAAGTGATTCGCGACACCTTCCACCTTTTCCACCTTTTGTAACGGAAATATAATAAAGTCCATTTTTGTATACCAAAGAATTTCCACGTAAGAATTTGATTTCCCTTTTTCTTAATCCGGTAGCTTTGCAAAAACGGATAAAATCCGCATGTTTTTCAAGGTTAAAGTTTTTATCTCTTGCTGCATCAGTTCTGCTACGAACAATGTCTTTTCTGTATCTTGTTTTCGTGGGTATAAAATCTTCGGTTGTGCAATCGAAAAGCTTTGCAAGTGCGGAAGCTTCTAGTTTTTGGGTATAAGCAGATAATTCAGAACGGCTTATCAACCACTCATCAACATACTGTCTGCACTCATCAAGATTTTTACAGTTATAATTCACACAACACCAGTTTACAAAATAACAGCCATGTTTCAAATAGGATTGAAACGTACCCCATGAATAAATTTTGTGTATTGTAATTCGTTCTTCATAGGTCAGTTTTGCCTTAGGATTTGTCTCCTTCTTTTTTCTCAATAAGAGACGTTCTTGTTTTTTATCTTCTTGCTTTGAATGTCCTATTGCGAGTTTTGTTTCTAACTTTTCTTGAGCTTGAAAAATTAAAGAATGTTTTTGTTTGCGATTTCTGGACATAGTAATCCCCCTTGTAAAAGTAAAATTTGTGGAACGAAGTTAAAGCTGAGCACGACCAATTTATTTAATTCACAGGTCTTAGTGAACTTTGTGGTACAGAGGCTAAAAATTCTGACTTTGTCAGAATGGTTTCATAATGCGTTTCCGCTAGTGGTAGGGTGTCATATATCTTTTTAATCATCAATAGAGGTCTTTAAAACAAGGAATATCTTTAGTTTTCTGTTTGTATCATTTTTTCTCGTTTCGTTTGCTGTACATCCTTGTATTGTTTTCATATTTTAGTTTTGTTTTTTTTCTTCATAAGTTTGTTGTTTTTCTCCTTTTGTTCTTTGTTAAACAAAATATGAAAGATTCGTTTATTCGATATCTGAAAAAATACGTTCGATAACCGTTTACTCGACAATAATGCGAGTAACCGTTATCGTTACTAAAATCTTAAAAATATCTACTATTAAAGGTGTATATACACTTTTAAATACGGTATTAGATTTGCAATACAAGGTAGATAGTTAGATTATAAAATAGTAAAGCAAATGGCATTGTGAGAGATAGAAAGTCAGATATAATTATATAAAACTTATAAATTGTTTTTTATCTAGAACAATAAAATATTAGAGGTGTTCATTAGGTTGTTTTATAATTAGTAGTGTGATAATATTGTTTTAATAACAAATGAGGGAGGCTATAGTAATGGAAAATAATTATAATGATTACAGTAAAAGTACTACCAATGCAACTCCGACTAAAAAGTGCAAGCATTGTCAAACAGATATCCCTAAAAAGGCTAAGATTTGTCCGAATTGCAAAAAAAGACAAAGTATGCCGGTTTGGGCGATAATCTTAATCGTGTTTGTTGTATTTGTGATTTTAGGAAGCTTTTCAACTAAAGGCGATTCCACAACAACAAATGCAGAAACTACAGACAAAACGGAGTCAACAGAGGCTCAAGAGGGAACTAAAGAAGTAGAAGTAGCAGAAGTGGTTGCAGAAGAAGTAGAAGTTGAAGAAGTTATTGAGTATACAACATATGAGGTTGGGGAATTATTAGATGACCTAAATAACAATGCATTAAAAGCAGAAAGTAAGTATTCTGAACAATATGTTGAATTAAGTGGTGAATTATCGAATATTGATAGTGATGGAAAATATATTTCAATTACTCCTTCTGATGAAGAATTTGCAATTATCGGGGTACAGTGTTACCTAATGTCAGATGAACAAAAAGATAAGGTTATGGAAATGTCTAAAGGGGATGTTATTACAGTCAGGGGTAAGATTACTTCAGTTGGTGAAGTAATGGGATATTCTTTAGATATAGACGAGTTTAAATAGAAAAGATGGTGAATTTTTTAAATATTATTTGAAAATTTATAACGAAATAATTCAGGGAGTTTTCTGGCGAGTTAAGAATGTTTTGTATGCAAAATGTATGCAAAAGATATCGGATTTCGCAGAAAGCTCCTTTCTATGCGGGTTTCTGGAAATAGATTTAGTTCAAATCTGGTTGGCGCCTCTCTTAAAGGTCTCATAAATCGCGTAAATACGTGGTCTGTGAGATCTTTTTTTGGTGCAGAACAGGTGCAAAATGCATGCAAGTGTATGCAACCCAGTGTTTTAGCCGTCTAGCACCTGAACCATGGAATCATAATAGTCATTTATTGGGATAGGATCTCTTAAATAATGTTCAAAGAATATAAAAAATTATTTGTTTATCTTATTCAATATGGTATTATCATTTAATAATT
>JAQVCG010000121.1 GCA_028689875.1 Candidatus Rifleibacteriota bacterium
CTTTCTAAGCTGCCTGTGCGGCAGTTAACCATACTTTTTTTGTTGTAAACAATGAGTAAACGATATATTACAATAATATTTGGCAAAAAACCTTTTTTTTTTGCGTCTTTTTTAATGCGCTACTAATGCGGGTTTAAAAAATGATAGAAAAAAAGGGTAAAATAAAATTAAAATTCTGGGATTGGTGTTTCTATAGCGAGACCATAAGTTGTGAATTTTCCATTACCTAGAGGAAAAGCATCAACATTCTTTTTCTTTAAGAAAATGCTAAATGTTGATTTGTTAGTTAAGCTGTTCATAGTAATATGTGGCAATGTTGAATTTTTAGCTGAGTTTTTGTAAATGTTTAGAATATTTTCATATTTTAGATTCGAGTGCCTTTTGTGATATCTTCTAGCAAGTCTTTCCGGGTTGGCTTTATCTTGTTGTCTTACAAACATTGCATAACCTAAAATGCCTTCGTGTGGCACTTCTGTAAGGTTGTGTAAATGAAGATTCTTATTTAATTGAGATATGTCTAAAGCTGCCATTGTTTTCATTAGATCTTGTTTGTTTCTTGAAAAAAGTCTTATTCTGGATCCAATACAACCAATTCCATGAATATGGTTATAATGATATTCTGGAAAATAAAAGCCAACGTTGCTAGTGTTATCCGAATTCTTAGTTGCAACTAATGCTAAATGAAGTTGCATATAAAGTTTGGACCAAATACTGGTAATATCTTTTGATTCGTCGAAAATAGCAATTTCTATATAATACTTCATTCCACTTCTCTCGTGTCTATTTTTGTTACATATGCCAAGCCCTTTTTACCTAGGTAAAAAGGCGCAACAGCTGCTTCTTCTATTCTCTGTTTTAGGTTCTCAGCTCTTTCTTTGGATATTTTCAGAAGTATAGTTAATACACCGCTCTTTTTCGTTAATCGGTGAGTTACTTCACCTGCCCCCTTTATCCTTTCTTTAAATAAGTATGGAGCACCCCAAGACCTTTTCTTTCCGCCGCTAAATGCACCGAGAAAATCCTTAGCTGTAAAGCTATTGCATGAGATGCCAGAAATATTTCCTTTTTTTGTCAAAACGCTTTTAATTTCCTCTTTTGTCTTAAGAAGGCGATTAATCTGAATATATAGTGCAGACAAATAAAGAGAAAGTATTTTGGGCTTTTCCGACTCAAATTTATAATCAACTAGATTATTTTTAAATACTTCAATCATCTCTAAAGCTTGCTTTAAATTCTCTTCTTTTAATTTTATAGCCCCTACTTGCTCTATTTGACTTTTTATTCTAAGCGGATAATAAACAGAGTCGGTCATTTTGATTTGATACGTCTCGTTAATAACAAAGCTATATAGTTCCTGAAAATCTAACCAAAGAATTCCCCACAATTCAGGTGAAAAAGCTGATGTAAAGATCGGCGAATCGTTTTTAAGCAATCCAACAAAAGAATTCTGATCATCACTTTTTCCAATATTACGTAAGAATACAACTTCTTCTGAAACAGCCGTAGGTTTATCAATCAAATCTGTTTTTTCATTAAAAACTTCTTCAATATCTTTCAAATAGTAGTTTTCATCTTGTCGAGATTGGTATAACTTTCTTTGATCTCCTATTAAACGATTCAATAATCCCATTACAGTGTCTTTCGTAACTGTTTTTTGATAATAGTTTTTTGATAATTTTTTACCGGTTGCTATAAAGTCTCTGCCTTTTGAAGGAAGAGGTTCATTATTGGAGCCATCAAGAAAAGAGTTACCCCACGAGGCTTCATATTCTATAATAACCTTCATTGCAGAGCTCTCCTTTATCTGTCTTCAAAATAAACTGCATATTTTTTATTGCCTTTTTCCGGACAGACATCTTCAGGCTGTCTTTTAATTCTCATCATTATGTTGCTGTCATTATAGTCTACTTCTAATTTTTCCACATACATATAGCCCTTGGCCTGCTTGATACTAAGATTTATTATTCTTTCTAAAGTTAAGTCAATGAGGCAATTTATAGCGTCATCATTGAGCAAAATACCATGCTCGCCTTCCGGAAATATTCCGCCAACACGAGCGTAATTGCGTCCAAAAATTGCTTTTGGATCGCTTTCCGGGTAAAAATTTTTAATAAAAGTCTGAATTTTAGAAGCCAGAGCTATTCCTTGTTCCTCAGAAACATTTATAGCGGCTCGGCCAAACTTGTTATCTAATGAAATAAACTGCAATTGCTCTATATTGATGGAACCATAAGCTTTATAAGCAGTTTCGCCAAATGTTGTTTTAGAAAAGATAGAAGTGCTTTTATCTTTTCCAGACTTGGTTTCTTCTTTGTCTTTGCTGCCACAACGTCCCATTTGTTCAAAGTTTCCATTTCCCAGTATTTCAACAAAATCTTCTAATAATAATGGACTGGTTCGTTTGTATTGGCATGCCGGAATAACATAACCACGAATTAGACCTGTGATTGAAACAAGCAAATTTTCGGCATTTTCTTGGGTTACTATCTGCGTGTCGAAAGCTTGATCTCTAAAAAGGTGATGCCGAATACAATTTTGACTTATATAAAGCGGTGTTTCTTTAAAGTCTATGTCTGAGGCCTGCTTTTTATATTTATAATTATTTTCTTCTTTAACCTTACCGGTTAGGTTGCTGTAGCCTCTTAGCTTAGGTAGAGTATGATTGTTGATTTCTGTTCCCGAATCACCCATCAGAGCTGCTGATCCATTCCAATTAACAACGCCGTATCCTGCTGCCTCAATAAAAAAATCTACACTTCTTATGCCACTAATCATAGGTCTTAAAACTCCTTTAATTATATTTTTGGAATAATCTCATAATCCATAAGTCCTATTGGTTGTTTTTTGCAAATAACATAATAGACAAAAGTTTTCTCAGGGGACGTTACATTAACTTTATTCAAATCTTCCTGTGTATAACTCAAATAAATAGGAGAATTCAGCTCTCGTGCATTTTCTAATAACTCTTGCTCAGAATATATTTTTGCAACAGAACAAATATTATGATGCTTTTTCTTCATATAGGTATGAGCAGAAATGCCTAAGATTTTGTTTAGGCTATCGGTTAGATGCTCGTCAGGATATGTACAAGCGTAATCGTAGGATGGGGTGTTTGTATCCGCATTATAAAGTGCAGCCTGCACAAATCGACTGTCTCCTCTCAGCGAAATGCGGCGAATTGTAAGATTATTTTTATTTGATGGCTTTTTGATTACTATTTTTATCGGTTCAATTAACTTTTTCCGGATAAGACATATGCTATTTTTTAAAGAGTCGCTTAAATCCGACTTTGAATCTTTTTCGCAAGAGTTATCTTTATAAAATTCTTTGTATAGTTTGTATATGTCCGGCAACTTGAATGGCTGTTTAAGATTGTTTGCAAGGTAATGAAACCAAGCCTTAGCAGAATGAAAGTTATTTAATCTTTTTAAGAAGGAAGCCTGGTCACCTGCAGTTGGGTTTCCATTTTCCACAGCTTCCGTAATCAGAATGTTATAATTATTTATCTCGTTATTTTCACCAAATCTGTCTAGTCTTCCTAAGCGCTGGAGAAAATTTTCAGGTCCTGTTATCTCAGAAAACATGGTAGAACAGGTTATGTTCAGAGATGCCTGAATTACAGGACCACTGCGCAAAATATCATAATTTTTTTCGCCATCTTTTTTGAAGGATTTTATAATCTTTTCGAATAGGAAAGCTTTGTCATTTTTTTTAAATTTAGAATGAAATAATATAGCGTTTTCAGTTTTCAGATTCCTAATAAAACTAATCTGAGCATGTTTGGCTGTGTTTGTAATCACAAAAGTATTTCTTGGGCAGGCTTTGGTTCTTTCATACACAAAGTTCCCTGACTTATCTTGAAAATCGTTATACTTAATAAAATTCACTCTATAAGAACTGCAATTAAATGATGGCATTTCAATAGTGTTATCAGCGTCAAGTTTTAAAATTTTTTTAATATACAAATAATTTGGAGTTGCAGATACAAGCAAAGTGTTTCTAAATGATTCTTTTTTAAGCTTTTTGCATTCAATTAATTCTGCAAACAACAGATTAAATATGTCCATATTAGCGTATTCATGGTATTCATCAAATATTACGTGCGAATCCATCAACAGCATTATAAGGTCAACTTTTAAATGCGTAGAAACAGTATTTAGTATTTGATCCATTGTGGTTACTATAACAGCAGAAGTTAGTTCTTTGTCTTGTGGGGTGCTATTTTGCCATGAATTGGTAAATTTAAACTCACCTGTATATATTTCAATGTTTTCGGTTGGAATATATGTGTTGATTAATTCTGTAAAAATACTTTGGCAAATCTGAACCCTTGGGCATACCCAAATAATGCGCTTAGCCTTTGTTTTTTTACTCCATTCGAGAGCTATAC
>JAQVCG010000038.1 GCA_028689875.1 Candidatus Rifleibacteriota bacterium
AACTCAGCAGTTAAGCTCAAAGACGCCAATGGTACTGCGGGGGTGACTCCGTGGGAGAGTAGGTCGCCGCCAACACTATGAAGACCTCACAGATAACTCTGTGAGGTCTTCTCCTTTTAGGCTGTTAATTATTACATAAAAAAATAGCGATTGATATAAAATCAATCGCTATTTTTTATATGCTTAAATCATTTCATTGGCGATCAAAAATGCTTTTCTTACTTCAAGTAATTTTTTAACATATTCACCAACTATTTTATTTGTTCCATCTATTTTTATAAAGTCTTCTGCAAGCTTCTCGGCTTCGTTTAGGTGCTTTTTGTTATTTATTAAAGAAATATAGGTGTTAATGTTTTTAACTGCCAAATTTATAGCATTTTCTGCATCAACAGGAGGAACAACAGGCACCCAACCGCTTTGGGCAGCATTCAATTCTTCTTCTAATGAAGCCCAAACCCACATTTCTTGACGTAACCCTTTTTCACTGAACTCTTTAATTACAACTATTTCTTTTGTCTGATTATTGGGTTCATTTGCTGAAACTGAAGGGGTAAATGATAAACCGACTAGCAAAGCGAAAAGCACGATACTGAAAAACTTTTTCATTAAAATTCTCCGTTTAAAATTTATATTTTCTTATAAGCAATAAATGTACCAGGTTTTCTTCCTTATTTAAGGGCTTTTAGTAACTTCATTAATATTCTTTGCTTAAATTTTGGCACCTTTATGCTAATTTTTAATCAATTTTCCTCTTTCTTGTTGACCTAATCTTTTATTACTGGTATTCTAACTTCCATGAAAGATAAAATATTAGACACATTTAATAATTTTTTAAAAGCTCTTGATTCTCAAGATGGAACAGCTTCTGCATCTTTTTATCACCCGAATTGTACCGTAATATTTACTGAGGGAACATATCGTGGTCGTGATCAGATTTTTGGTATTTTAAGTAAAACTTTTTCCATTATAAAAGATGAAAAATTTTTGGTTAATAAGCTTGACTGGAACATTATTACTGACGATTTTGCAACTTGCACCTTTGAATATAAATGGATTGGCACTATTCAAAGTAAACGTTTTACTACACCTGGGAGAGGAACACTCGCGTGGGTGCCTCTTGACGGTAAATGGTTGATTATTAATGAACACTTTAGTACTATGCCTAAATAAATGTAAGGATTATATATGGCTGAAAATAAACTTAAAGCTGCTTTAAATGCCCTTAAAAAGGAATGTTTAAAAGTTATTCCCTCAAAAATTGGATTCAACCCTTCAACTGCAGCTGATATCAGATTTTGTGGCCCCGCTTATGCCGAGAATGGAGACAAACATTTAGTCTGCCCTCAATGCAATAATCAATTAAGTTTTGTTTTTCAGTTTCGCGAAAAATATGATAAGAATTTAAAGCCTTCCGGCTCTCTTTTTTCTGTTTTCTATTGTTTTAACTGCACACCTATAGGTCGACATTCCGAAGAAATTGGTCAATGGGCTGTAGTTGAACATAAAAATCCCGATCCCGCAAAATTTATTGACGGATACGGAGTAAACTCTAAATTTACGCCTTGTTCCTGCTCTTTAAATAGGGTTTTTGTCCTTCCTGACTACGAAACCATAGAAACAAGCTATCCTGAAATTGCGTCGCTTTGTGAAGTGCTTGACGCTGAAGACCCTGTAAGTGTCTACGAAGACTTCGGCACAGAAATTGGCTGTGATATGGAACCTTCAACAACACTCAGCGGTTTCCCGATCTGGATCCAAGGCGAAGGTAGCCAAACCTGCCCTGAAGCCGGTTGCACTCCAGAGTTTGTAGCCCAAATAGACTCTGAGGAAATGGCCGATCTTATGTGGGGAGATGCAGGTTGTTTGTATTTATTCAGATGCAAAGATCATAAACAATTTTCAATTGAAATGCAGTGTTTCTGATAAATTGTAAATAAAAAAGGGCTTGAATAAAAAAGGGCTTGAATATAGAGATTCAAGCCCTTTTGCTTTATAGAGCAGTTAATTTCATATTCGTTACAAAAAGTCTTTCATTACCAACCGTAAAGTGCTTGTCAGAGCTCACTCCTATAAAATCTTTTCCGAATATGTTGTAAATTGATCCCTTTATAGTAAAATGCGGTAATTTTCCAATCAACCTTTCGCCGTCAGTTAGGTAAGCAAGCTGCACAGGCGAGGCGAATATTCCGTCAGGTGTAAAATCGCCGCCGCCCGCCATCATTATTAAAATGCCCATTTTCCCATTTAACAAGCTTTTTAATGTCTGCTCACTATGCATGATTTCTAAATGCGGAGCATGAAGTGTCGGAACCCCGTCGTAACTTCCGCCTGCACATCCTGTGTTCTCGAAATTATACATTTTAGCAGTTCGTTTATCTGTATAAGGTCTGATTATTTTCCCATCTCTTATGAGCCAATTTGCGCTTGCTTCTGCAATTGTCCCTTCCGAGTCAAAAATTGGTGAAAAACTTTCCATCGGGTCATTTGCAATTTTTAAGCTGAATTTTTCGTTAAAAACCTTTGCACCAAGCTGTTCTTGAAATAAAGATGCCTTATTGCCAAATAGTTTGCCGCTTAGATCTTTTTGGAAAATCTTTGTCAGCTCTCTGTCATGTAATATAATCGGTAATGTTTCGGCGGGCAATTGCTCTTCACGTTCAAATGCAGTAATTAGTTCCGATACAGATTCAATGACTTTGCCTGGGTTTACCTGTCTTCCTATATATGAAAATGCCGTATCAAGTATGTCTGATGAACCGCGTTTCTTGAGCAGCAAGCCCAATTCTACAAACTTATCTTTGTGATAAAGCTTCGTCTGCCCTTCATTTTCTAAACCTAATTCTACAGTGTTTAAATTAGCTTTATGATTTATCGTGAAATTGCTGTGCCGCTCTGCAGTCTTTTTGAGTATTTCTTCAACCGCTTCAAATAAATCATTGTCATTAAGTTTACATTCATCAATATTTATTGAAACCCTTTTGTTTTCTGTTGCTTCAACAGGATAGTCTATTTTATAGCTTAAATTTCTTTCGGCCTTTGCATACAATTCTTCTTCATTCGCTTCGCCTATTGCTCCTGCAATACCAATATTATCCTGCTTATAAACGCGGCAACCGGTTCTCTTAGATACTTTTCTTCTTACCGCCTGAATTTCACTCTGTCCAAGACTTAATGATGTTTGCTGGAATATTTCTGTTATTTTTTCTCTCATTACACGCTTTCCTTATTGTACATTTATTTCTTTTACTCTGACAAATGGGCCTCCAAAACCCACCGCCAACGGAAACTGCTCCATCTTGCCGCATCCGCCCCCTACAAAGCTTAGAAGCTCTAGTTTGTCAGATACACCATCGATTTGGTTCAGAGTCTTCATTACATTTCCCGTTATTACAGAAAATTTTACCGGTTTGGTTATTTGCCCGTTTTCTATCAAATAGGCCATAGAAGGGGCTAAAGTAAAGGTTGACATCCCGGACCCATGTTTAACGGTATCTACTAATATTCCATACTTGATTTCTGAAATAAGTTGTTCCTTACTTATATTTCCTGCGTCAATATATGTGCAGGTCATCCTTACGATGGGCTCAAATTCAAAATTCATGCCCCGCGCATTCCCTGTTACATCTTCATTTAAGTCCGCTGCCGTAACAGAGCTGTGAAGCCGCCCTCTAAGTATCCCATTCTCGATTAATACAGTCTTTGCCGCTTTGCTGCCCTCGTCGTCAAATGGCACATACCCGCTCCCAAAAACATTGCCGTCATCAATAATGCTTAGTTTTTCTGAGCCAACACGTTTGCCAAGCTGCCACTCTTTCAACATTTCCTCATCGCCAACCATAAAATCGGCTTCACTCTTGTGTCCAAAGCTTTCATGTGCAAAAATCCCCGCCGCCATCGGAGACAAAACTACTGTGTAATTCCCTCCCGGTATGGTTTCAGCATTTTTGTAAAAGTCCTTTGCCTGAGCTATTTTACTTTCACACTCACTATGCAAATTTGTGATTTTGTCATAGCAAACATCAGCCTTACACCATATTTCGGTAAAACTGTTTGCACCGCTCCCAAACCTAAAAGCAACTCGAACACCCGCTATTTGACTGTCAAATTCTATGTTGCTTCCGATACTTGAATAAAAGTTCTTTTTAAGATTATTGTCTGAATAAACTATATTCCAATGAGTTATATCAGAATCGTCAATCACATGCTCTGAATAAGTCTCAAGCAATTTAAGCTTATCCTGCAAGTTTACCTTTTCAACGCTATTTTCCTGATAAATGCACTGTTTGCAGACATTTTGTTGCATCCTTTTTACTACAGGATGATTGTTTATTTCTTTGTTTTCTTTTGCCAAACCGGCCAAATTGTGCAGCTCTTTATCAATACTGTCCAATTCTGTCGTTGATGAATAATACCAGCGACTGCCATCAAAAAGTCTGATAAACGCGCCTAAATCAACAGATTCTTTGATTTCTTCCAACCTACCCATCTCTATTCGAATAGTCGAATGATAAATTCGCTCTATGCGAACATCTGAATAAAAATTCTCCGGAAAATTGTACATCTCTTCACTCCATTCCTATTTTGTAAATATACTTATTACTTTATAAAATATAAAATAGCATATGCTGGTAATTGCACTGCTGGCTCCAAGCGAAACCCAAAAGCTAAAATCTTTCTTCAAAAAAATAGGCAAAGCCAAAAAAAATACTAACGATGGTACTACCATAAGCATTATTTCTGTCGTTAAATTCGCCACTCGGACATTATCTTGCGTGTCATAATATAACCATATCAATGCCAATATAGTCGTTGTCGGTAAGGACGCAAGAATGGCCCCCGCAGTTTGATGACGCTTTGAAAGCTCACTTATAGAAACAACAATAATTGCAGTAACTAATATTTTAATAAAATATTGCATAAATATGACTTTAGCATTATTTTAAAGCCTCAATCAATATTTTTTAACGGATAATCATGAATATTTCTAGATACGCAAAAATTTCCAATTCTCCATTTCCCCGTGAAATTGTGCTGCTCAAAGCTTTTCCTTGCAAATGGGCTAAATGCGCGTTTTGCGATTATATACACGATAACTCAATTGACGAAAATGCAATTAATTCAATTAATAGGGAAGTGCTAAACAATGTCTCAGGGTGTTTCAATGTTTTGCAAGTTATCAATTCCGGTAGCTGTTTCGAAATACCAAACCAAACTTTAAACTATCTGAAAACGATTATACTTGAGAAAAATATTCAAAAACTATATTTTGAAGCACACTGGATGTACAGAAATAGATTAGACGAATTCAGAAACTTTTTCGGCGTTCCAATTATATTTATTACCGGAATAGAAACCTTTGACGAAAATTTCAGAAACAAAGTTCTAAAAAAGGGGATCCACTTTGATTCAATTCAAGAAGTGAAGAAATATTTTCAGTCTGTTTGCATAATGGTCGGAATAAAAGGACAAACCAAAGAAATGATAAATAATGATCTTAAAATTGTTCAAGAAAATTTTGACCACGCAACAATAAATATTTACGTTAATAATTCAACTTCAATTAAAGCCGACCCTGAGCTTATAGAATGGTTTAAAAACGAATACGCATACCTTTTGAAATCAAAAAAATTAGATCTTTTATTCGAAAATACTGATTTCGGAGTCGGAGGCCCGATTTGACCTTAGATAATAATTATATTTGGTTTTTCATGTTATTGATTAACTACTCTCTTATTTCGCTAGCTTTCAGATTTTTTAAAAAAGAAGGCTTAATAGCTTGGGTAGTATTAAGCTCTATATTAGCTAATATACAGGTTCTCAAAACAGTAGAACTTTTTGGATTTGTTACAACACTCGGAAACATAGTATACGGAACCTCTTTTTTGGCTACAGACATTCTCGGCGAATGCTACTCGAAAAATGAAGCCAAAAAAACCGTGTGGCTCGGGGTTTTTACACTGGTTGCTACAACTGTAGTCATGCAGATAAGTCTATGGTTTTATCCACATTCCTCAGATATGGCTCAAGGCCCCTTAAAAGCCATATTTGGAATAATGCCAAGAATCATGATTTCAAGCATCACAGCATATATTTGCAGCCAGCACTTCGATGTCTGGTTTTACCATTACTTAAAACAAAAATATCCCGCTAAACTTTGGATAAGAAACAACTTTTCTACCATGATTTCACAATTGCTGGATAATATTATATTTACACTAATGGCATTCTGGGGAGTCTTTGAAGTCGAAGTTTTATGGCAAATTTTTGTTTCTACTTACTTGCTTAAATGGGTAGTAGCTATCTTTGATACCCCGGTTATTTATTGGGCTAAAAGCTATCATCAAAGAAAAGTTCAGAACGCAAAAGAGCTTCCTTAAATTCTGCTTCACTCAATGGTCGCGGGAAATTATAAAATTCTTGCCCCGGTCGCTCGTTATAATAAGGTCTGTTGCATTTGTTACAGCCCGATGTTCTAAAGGCATCGCCCTTATCTAAAGAGTTTCTAAGCTCTTTACCTTGAATCCCTACGCTCTTGAGCTGCCCATTCTCAAAATTACAATCTTCGTATCTTATTTTGCCATTTTCGCACAAATACCTGAAAATCTGAACTCTTCGATAAGAGGCAATAGAAGGCGGATTTCCACCATTAACCGGAGTAAATGCAAATAAAGACACTTTGCCTTTTGAATTTACAATTTCTTGAATGCGATACAGAAAATCTTCTTCTGATTCATCCAAACCAAAAATCAAATGAACCTCGATCTTATTTGGAGCCGATTGCATAGTATTCTTTAAATTCGGCCAATCTGTTTCCCAGACTTTACGTTTGTGTTTGCCATATCCATCAGGAGTCGCGGCATCAAGCCCTATCCCAACGTGATCTACACCTTTGCTTAACATCTCAAGAGTAAGTGTGGGCTGCGAAGGGCTCAAGGTCATGCTCACTGATAGTCCGGTATTAACAAGCTTTAAGGCTAATTCCTTAACCAAATGTTCTGTGTTCGGATTATACCCGGTTTGAAGACAAATGTGCGAAAAAGGCCGGGGCTCTTGCACTAACCTTTCTAATACTGTTTCAAACTCATATTCAGGCCATATTATTCTAGATAACTTTGCAGATCTTTCGTTGCCATTAGCTCTAGAACAAAAAGAGCACTTGCCGATACAGCCGGTGTCGTAAAGAAGATAACCCGTAGTCGGCTCTACATCTTGAGTTGCTTTTAAAAGGCCAAGGCAAATGGCCGTGCCGTATGATACTCGTATTTTCATATGTTTAGTGCGCAGCAATTGTTAAAAATACTAATTTTAACTTGGTGCTTTTTTAATATAGTGGTTAGAGTTCTGTGTGGCATTACTATCTTATTGACCCCGTGCATCCAATAAATAATGTCCAAATTTTTGCGATATAACCTGGAAGGTCTCATACAGCCTAAAGTTATAGGTTGCTTTAATTTTGTTTTGCCATACATAAGAATTTCATGCAAATGGCCCATAGAAGGCGCATTGTGTTCTGCCATTTCTGTGTCTTTGGTTGGCCTGAACACTATGAATACAATGCCCTCTGAGCTGTGTTTACTAACAAAATCAATCGTAGACTTCTCTCCTGACAAAGTGTTATTGCCTAAACCAATAGTAAGATGAGGTATTGTCTTAAAATGCTTTTCATATTCCAAAAATAGTTTTCGATAATCTTCTGCCGTTCGATTCTGTTTATATACAAACTTTACCGTATCATCACAAGAAGGAATATCAAATGATATTACAGTTTTATTTGGTAAACCTTTCAAGTTTTCGGGAGGCTGATAACCCGGGTGTATATTAAGAAGAATTCTTTTAGGGATTAACTTTAGTGTTTCTAAATGCTCTTTTATTGGAACTTCACCCTGACTATTCCCGCCGCCGCTTATTAATACTGAATCATAATCAGAAAAATCTGTCGTGCGAATTGATTCGCGATCGTCCATGCCATTCAAATAATGCCCGTTACAGTGTGCACAGTTCTGTTGACATAAATTATTAGTTACACTGAAGCTTTTTGTGCGTTTTAAAACAACCTGCTTTAAAAGCAAAAAACTGTTTTCGGGGTAGATGTTCTCAAATTCTTCAAAACTGGGAGCAAAACTTCTATATTCTTCGCATAAACTGTTTTTTAGTTCAGTATAAAGTTCTAAAAGTGAAAAACTCATATTTCATCGTCCGCTGAAACCCTTATTACTTCAGAAAGAGTGGTGATGCCTCTTAATACTTTGCCAAGTCCGTCTTGACGTAAAGTTCGCATTCCCATTTTCATGGCTTCATTTTTAATAACGCTTGTAGCAGACTTTTCAATAATTAGCTCTTTGATGCGTTCATTCGGAATCAATAGCTCAGTTATTGTAGTTCGACCTTTATAACCCGTTTGATTGCAGACTAAACAGCCTTCGCCTTCAAAAACCTTGGTTCTGCCTGCTTGATAAAGCAGTTTTGAACGCTTAATTACAGTGGCTGCTGGAATATATTCCTTCTTGCATTCGCTGCATATGGTTCTTACCAAACGTTGAGCCATAACACCAATTATTGAACTGGCAACCAAAAATGGTTCAACTCCCATGTCGATTAAACGTGTCATAGCGCCGGCAGAGTCATTGGTATGTAAGGTCGAAAAAACTAAATGCCCTGTAAGCGCCGCTCTAATTGCAATCTCTGCTGTATCATAGTCTCTGATTTCTCCAACCATGATCACGTCAGGGTCTTGGCGCAAAATTGAACGAAGACCGCCTGCAAATGTAAAGCCCGCTTTTGGGTTAATTTGTCCTTGATTAATGTTCGATAATTGGTATTCAACAGGGTCTTCAATTGTTACGATATTTATGCTCGGATCTTTAATGCACTGTAAAGCCGCATATAAAGTCGAAGTTTTACCGCTCCCTGTAGGGCCTGTAACTAAAACAATTCCATTTGGGCGTTTAATCAAAGAAGAAAAAGAAGTCAGTGTGTCATCCGGAAAGCCAAGCTCTTCTAACCCATACACGACGCTGCTTTTGTCTAAAATTCTCATAACAACTTTTTCGCCGCGTAAAGTTGGGTAAGTAGAAACGCGCAAATCTATGTCGCGGTTCTGTAGCTGCAATTTAATGCGACCATCCTGAGGAATGCGCTTTTCTGCTATATCAAGTTCCGCCATAACTTTACATCTTGATATACAAGCCGCTTCAAAAGTCTTAGGCAGTGCCATTACTTCTTGCAACATGCCGTCAATTCTGAATCTTGTTCGTAAAACGTTTTCATCTGGCTCAATATGGATATCAGACGCCTTTTCTTTGATGGCTCTGGTAATAATTAGATTCACCAGCTGAATAATACTTTGTTTGTCTGATACATTTATTGCAGATAAATCAACTACCGAGCCGCCGCCTTTGTGTTCGCCGATTCCCTGTATTTTTTTCGCTATATCTTCAAGACTGGTCGAAGTAGGGCTAGATGAAGTGTCAGTAGCAGGGGAATCTGGACTACCTGGAATATGAGGCTGAGCATTAGGCGAGTAAAAATCATTGATGGCTGTTTGAATTTCTGAAAGTGTTGAAACTAATGGCTTTATCTTGCAGGCTGTAGTGTAAGCCAAGTTATCTAACAAAAAACTGTCTAAAGGATCAAGCATTGCCACGGTTAACTCGGTTTTTACCCTTAAAATTGCTATACAATGATATTTTTTGCTAATTTCTTCAGGGATGAGCTTTACTACTTTTGGGTCAATAACATAGTTTCGAAGATTTGCGTAACTAAAGCTAAGCTTATTAACCAGAAAATCTAACAGTTGTTGTTCAGACAAAATGTTCTGTTGTAGCAAAGTATAGCCAAGGGTATTACTTGTCTTCTTTTGCTCCGTTAATGCTTGTTCAAGCTGATCTTCGGTGGCTAACCCATTTTGTACAAGTGACTGACCTAAAAGTTTTTTTTCAATTCTAGACATTATTCAAGTAAACCCAAATTGGTTTCAAACTGTTTTTGAGAACTCATAACAAAGTCTACTATTATGTGTTCGTGTTCCTTCGAAATTTCATTAAATGAAACAACACATTCTCTTATCAATTTCTTGCCCATTCCAAAATTGTCTTCTACTGTGCTTACTGCAGCCTTTAATCTGACTAAACGCCCCTGAATGCCTTGGATAAAGTTACTGCCGATCTGGAATGCGATTACAATATATTTTCCTTGTTCAACATCTTCGTTGGTTTCAATTACACAACCACCGGCTGAGAGGTTGGTTATTACTCCGCGCATACTGAAGTCACCGCTGCCAAAGCCTGTTTCGATAAGCTCTCCGGATAAAAGAACTTTGAATTTACAAGGAACACGAGTTTCTGTTCTGATCGCGGTTCGTTTTGTTGCACCCTCAACGTGAAAGTCAAAGGGCACAAGAGCATTCTGAAATACATCTGATAAAGTTCTAAGCTCTCTGGCTGAACTGCTTGTTTGATCTATAATTACAGTTTTGCCGAGCGCGGTAGTAGCTATATTTTGAATTTGAAGCGATATTTCGTCTGTTATTTGCGAAATAGTATTAACTTTTTGATACATAATATCAGAAGTTTCGCTTTGTCTTTCTGCAGACAAACTTATGTCTTTGATGATTTCATTGAGCTGATCTGTTGTGTTGACCATAGCTCCTAAACTAGACTCTACATTATTTACAACACTCATGCCTTCATTAACCTGAATAGTGTTATTTTGCATCATTTCTGCTGCATTCTCTGTCTTTTGTAAAATATCATTAATCAAAATATTAATCTTTTTTGATGACTCTGCTGAACCACGAGCTAATTTACGGACTTCTTCAGCAACAACAGCAAACCCAAGTCCATGTTCTCCGGCTCTAGCTGCTTCAATAGCTGCATTCAATGCAAGTAAATTCGTTTTTTCTGCAATGTTTGCAATTTCTGTCAAGATAGTACCGATCTGTTTGCTTCTGTCATTTAAATCATTTACCAACGTGGTAGACCCATCAGTAAGTTCTTTAATCTTTAACATTTTTTTAACAGCTTCTTTTACAGAAATCTGAGTCCCGGTAGCTATCTCAGAAACAGCCTGACTGTCTTCCTTAGCGATGATTAACTTAGAACTAATGTCCTTTGATAAACTAAAGCTGCTTTCTAATGATGATATGGTTTCTCGAAGATTTGTGGCGTTATCACCGGCCTTTTTGTTTATAGCGCCAACACCGTCAACTATTTCTTTTATAACTTGAGAACTAGTTTGAGCTGTATTATCCAAGTCCGATGATGCTGCTTCTAGCTTTAATGAAATAAGCAATACGCGTTTAAGAACAGACATAACCATGCGAAACATTTGTTCGAAAATATCTAATTCTTTGCTTATGCCAGATTTGGTTGAACGAAAATTATCTGCTTTGAGGCCCACTTTGTTGGTTAATTCTTTTGAAACAAGCGCAATGATGCCGCGCAGAACTTCGCGTCCAAACCAACCGATTATACCACCGGAAAGTATTCCCAATAAAATTGAAATGGCAATAAAAGTTACTTTTGCTGTTCCGCTGACGCGAGTAAAAAATAAGCCCGAAATCGTAAAAATAATGCCAAGAACTATACCTATAACCAGCGCTGATAACCAAAGATTGCGCTGAGAACTGGCTTTCCGGTTTATAATCAATGTGTGTAATGGCATATTATAACTCTAAGAGGTTAAACTCCCGCCGAAACGATTTCATTAGAACCACCGTTTCTACACCTCTCTGTCTTGTTTAATGTGTTTTCTTTACTGACTTTGTCAAGTATTCCGTTGATAAATTCATGACTTCGTTCATCAGAATACTTCTTCGCTAATTCAATAGCTTCATTTATTGTAACATTTACTGGAATTTCGGGAAAGTAGAAAAATTCACATATCGAAAGACGCAATATACATTTATCAACACTCGCAATGCGATCTAAAGTCCAATTCTTTGCTGTCTTGTCAATAGTCAAATCTAAATTCGATATGTTTGATGATACCGAATCCACTAATTGTTTCGCAAATTCTTCTGTTCCTGATAGTTTTAAAAATTTAGCTCCTATTTTTGAACACAATTTTTGTGTTTCTTCACTCACTTCACGGTTGTAAGTCACACCGGGAAAATGTTTCTCAAGTAGGAATTTAACTTTAACTGCTAACTCTTCTGAAGATTCATGCGGATAAGAAGAAAGACTGTCGGTAAAGTCGGGGAGAAAATCCTCGACTTTACCTGAAATCACTTCTTGAGCTTTTGAATTCTTTAAATAATCCTTGGCGACAGCTTCAATTATTGGTGAATATACAGTTTCGCTTAAAACCTGGTATAAAGCTTCACTACTTTCTATTTTTGCTATTTCAGCCTGATACAATGCTTTTAATGCTGCTTCACGTGCTCGTCGCCTAGGAGAATTCATTATCTTACAGTCCTTATGTATTATTCGATTTCTGATGCTTTTGCTTTAACAGGAGTATGATTTTGCTGTTTGAGACTTTCTTCGCGTTCCGCTTTATATTTTAAAGCACCATGTGCTGCTGCAAGGCGAGCTATAGGAACACGGAATGGTGAACAACTTACATAATCCATGCCAAGTTTATGACAGAACATTACTGATTCCGGTTCGCCGCCATGTTCACCGCAAATACCAACCTTTAGGTCTTTTCTGGTCATGCGGCCTCTTTCAACGCCCAATTGCATCAATTGACCAACACCTTCTTGGTCGATGCTCTGGAAAGGGTCATGAGACAAAATCTTGTTTTTGTAATAATCTTCAAGGAATTTGCCGGCATCATCTCTGCTGTAACCAAAGGTCATCTGAGTTAAATCGTTGGTGCCAAAGCTGAAAAATTCTGCTTCAGTAGCTATTTTATCTGCTGTTAAAGCTGCTCTTGGAATTTCAATCATTGTACCAACCAAATATTTCAATTTGCCTTCAACACCATATTTCTTAATTGTGTTTTCGGCAATGGTTTTGACTATAGCTTTTTGATTCTTCAATTCTTGAACTGTTCCAATCAAAGGTATCATTACTTCTGGATAAACAGTGTAGCCTTCTTTGGTAAGTTTGCAGGCTGCTTCAAAAATTGCTTCTGATTGCATTTCGGTGATTTCGGGATAGGTTATGCCTAAACGACAACCGCGATGGCCGAGCATTGGGTTAAATTCATGTAAAGAGTTGACCTTTGCAGCAACTTTTTCTACCGAAATACCCATTTCTTGTGCCAATTCTTTTTGATTTGCTTCTTCGTGAGGAACAAATTCATGCAGAGGAGGATCAAGAGTTCTGATAGTAACAGGATAGCCTTCCATTGCCTTCAGAATGCCGTAGAAATCATTTGTCTGATATTCCAACAATTTCTTCAAGGCTTTACGGCGCCCTGCTTCATCATCAGAAAGAATCATTTCGCGCATGTATTTGATGCGATCGCCTTCAAAGAACATATGTTCTGTGCGGCAGAGACCAATGCCCTGAGCTCCAAATTTTCTTGCTACACTGGCGTCTTTGGGAGAATCAGCGTTGGTGCGGACATCAAGCTGTCTTACATTGTCAGCCCATTTCATTACGATTCCGAAATTGCCGGAAAGACTGGGCTCAATAGTTTTTACTTCACCAAGCATTACTTCGCCGGTTGAACCGTCAAGACTTATCCATTCGCCTTCTTTTACAACTGCATCTTTAACTGTCATTTTGCGGCTTGAATAGTCAATCTGAACTTCGCCACAACCTGATACACAGCATTTACCCCAACCACGAGCAACAACTGCCGCATGAGAAGTCATGCCGCCGCGAGCAGTAAGAATACCTACTGCAGCATCCATACCGGCTATATCTTCGGGGCTTGTTTCAATGCGAACAAGAATTACTTTTTCACCACGTGATTTCCATGCCTGGGCATCTTCTGCGTTGAATACTATACGACCTGAAGCAGCACCTGGAGAAGCAGGAAGACCCTTGGTGATAACTTTCTTAGGAGCTTTAGGGTCAAATATCGGATGAAGAAGTTGATCTAAATCGCTCGGTTTAATGCGTAACAATGCCTGAGTTTCATTGATAAGTTTTTCGTTAACCATATCAACAGCAATTTTAACTGCTGCAGGTGCAGTGCGCTTGCCGTTTCTGGTCTGAAGCATCCAAAGCTTGCCATTTTGGATTGTGAACTCAATGTCCTGCATATCTTTGTAATGGTTTTCAAGTTTGGTATATACATCTACAAGTGCTTTGTATGCGCTGGGCATTGATTCTTCAAGTGAGGGATGATTATTTTTGCGAGTTTCTTCGCTGATATTGTTGTCTTTTGCCCATTCGCGAGAACCTTTTATAGTTACTTGCTGAGGAGTTCGAATACCTGCAACAACATCTTCACCCTGTGCATTAATTAGATATTCACCGTAAAAAGTATTTTCGCCGGTGGCGGGGTTGCGTGTGAATGCTACGCCTGTTGCACAGTCATCGCCCA
The DNA here is from genome assembly GCA_028689875.1 of Candidatus Rifleibacteriota bacterium. GTDB lineage: Bacteria > Muiribacteriota > Ozemobacteria > Ozemobacterales > Ozemobacteraceae > MWDD01. The sequence goes on from JAQVCG010000038.1 coordinate 14,443, forward strand.
TATTACCATAAACCATGGCCTGAACGTTTACTGCTGTACCCCAATCATCTGGAAACCCTTCTTTTTTGCGATAAACTATAGCACGTTCACTCATCCAAGAACCAAATACGGCGTTTATAGCGCCCCAAAGCTGCTGCTTGGGATCTGTCGGGAAATCTTCGCCAAGGCGTTCTTTAATGAGTTTTTTGTATCTCTGAGTTAACTCTTTTAAAATTTCAGCTGTCATTTCGCTGTCTTGAATTATGTTATGTTCCTTCTTGAGAGCTGCCATTACAGTTTCAAAAGGATCTTCTTCATCTTTTGATTCGGGTTTCATTCCCATGACAACGTCGCCATACATATGAACAAAACGACGATAGGAATCCCAGCCAAAACGAGCATTGTTTGTTTGAGAAATAATACCATTTACGGTTTCGTCATTAAGGCCAAGATTAAGAACTGTGTCCATCATTCCGGGCATTGATACTCTTGCACCGGAGCGAACAGAAACAAGGAGAGGATTATTCTTGTCACCAAATTTTGCACCCATAACCGATTCAATATGATTCAAGCCCTTAGCTACTTCTGCATCTAGTTCAGGTGGGTAATTGCGGTTGTTTTTGTAGTATACATCGCACATTTCAGTTGTGATAGTGAAACCCGCGGGAACAGGTATGCCAATGCTGTTCATTTCAGCCAAATTTGCGCCTTTGCCGCCAAGAAGGTCTTTCATTTCGGCGCGGCCCTGTGCTTTGCCAGCCCCGAAAGTATAAACGTATTGAGTCATCGGTGCCTCCAATGTGTTTGAAAATTACTAATAAATCTTAGTCCGAAAAATCCTATCACAGCAGAACTGTGAATGCAACATTTTTATCTACTCTCATGCTCTGTCAGACGTTTAATTTCATTTATCATAAGTAACGCATCAAAAGGTTTAAAAATGAAAGCGTTTGCCCCACATTCAAACCCTCTTTTTTTGTCTTGATTTAAAGATAGCGCAGTAATCATGATTATGGGTATATCTCGGCAGAATTCATTTTCCCTTAATTCTTTGCAAACTTCGTAACCATCTTTCTCTGGCATGGCTACATCTAAAATTATTAAGTCGGGTTTGACAGCGATTGCCGTTGAAACAACATTTTCTGATGACATCAAAAAATGAGCCTTATAACCATAAATGTCAAAAATTGTCTGAAACAACAATACTATAGATTCTTCATCATCTACTAAAAGTATGCGCTTAGAAGAAATTTTATTCATGTTTCGCAATTTAATTCATTTATTAGAATTTGGCAACGTTTTAATGTATAATAGTCTACATGAAAAAAATAATTATAGTTTTAATATATATCCTGGCTGCCGCAATAGGCTTCTGGTTCGGTCTTTACAATACAAATACGCCCAGAAAAGTAGAAACGCGGAGAATTGAAGAATGCTTGACTATATATATAAATTATAAAAAAGACCTAGACCAAGAACAATTGCAAAAATCTCTAGAAGCATTAGCTTTAACTCCTAAAGATTTTCAAATAATTATAGACAGATTTATTTATTACAGATCAAATAGATCCGGATTAAAACAAGCTTTAAAAATTCTAGAACTATTCAGAAAAGGGGCAAACCTGCAAATCGGCAAAGTTGAGACAGTAACAGGAATGAAGGAAGAACCCTTTAGGCTTGACGCCGAAATTCTTGCTGTGTTCGAAACAAATCCGATGTTGGTAGAAGAAGCATTTCAAACCTGATGAAACTATTTACTAAATCATACTTAACCCTAATATTTTTATGCTGTGTTCTCTTCTTAACTAATACTTATGCGAATGCTGAAACGAAACTTGACTATAAAAATTTCAATTTGCTAGAAAATGTTACTGTTAAAGGAAATGTCTTAGTCAGAACACCTTTTTCCGTTTACTATGAGTGGCTGCCTGAAGACGCAAAAATTCCTGAAAACTCAGTGATACAGGTAATTCCGGACGCTCAAAATCCATTAGCATCAGATTCGGCTGTTGTAATAGGTAGTCATACAATTACTCTTTTCCCTGCTGCTTCTCTTAGACTTACTAAAGAAGGTATAACTCCCCTTACAGGAAGAATCAATCTAAATACCCAAGAAGAAAATTTCCCCCCTGTTGTTATTAACACAAGAAAATGTCACGGGGAATATTATTACGGTAATCTTTTTATTGAAATGGATCCTGAAGACAATATTTTTATTGCAATGCAAGATAACGGAAAAGCTTGGTTTAAAGATAATTCTCTAACTGTTTATGAATTAAATGATTCTTTTGAACTTTTGTTTCCATTATATGGCGCTACAACATCAAAAAGAAGGGTGAGCTCTTTTTGGAAAGAATCTCCTAAAACCTTCGGCAATTTAAAATAATCCAGAAATTACTGCTTTTATAAATATTTCGAATTGTTTTGCCGATAGATAGCAAAGATCTAATCTTTCGAATGGAGGATATAGTATGTTGCTTTTCTGGTTTATGACCGGTATTTCTTTGGTCCTTTTAATAAAAGAAGCATTGAGGGAAGACGCGTAATCGCACTTTATAACAAAAAAAACACCTTACAAATTGTAAGGTGTTTTTGCTATTTAATTATACTGGTCAATATCCTTTGCCGCTGTCTTTTACACCTTTAACTATAGAAACTGATGCGCTTGCGCCTATTCTTGTGGCACCTGCTTTAATCATGTTCAAAGCCGTTTCAGTGTCTCTGATTCCGCCGCTTGCTTTCACGCCCATATTAGGGCCAACTGTCTTACGCATTAGTCTAATATCTTCAACAGTAGCTCCGCTGGTGCTAAAACCTGTTGAAGTCTTTACAAAGTCTGCACCTGCAAGTTTAGAAAGCTCACATGCTTTTACTTTTTCATCGTCTGTCAGCAAAGAAGTTTCTAAGATTACTTTAACCAAATTACCGCCTGCTGATTCTACAACACGGGCGATATCATTTTTTACAAGCTCAAAGTCTTTTGATTTTAAAGCACCTACATTTATTACCATGTCTATTTCTGTAGCGCCGTTAGCAACTGCATCTCGGGTTTCCATGGCTTTTACAAAACTCGAAGTGGCACCTAAAGGGAAACCTATAACTGTGCAAACTTTTACCGGACAACCATCAAGCAATTTCGCAGCTAAAGCAACGTTTGCCGGGTTGACACAAACAGAGGCAAAAGTATATTCTCGTGCTTCTTGGCAAAGCTTAATAATTTCATCTTTAGAGGCGTTAGCCTTGAGAAGCGTGTGGTCAATGTATTTTGCCAAATCTGCAGGTTGCAGTTCGCTTGAAGATTTTGTGTGTTCAGAAGGAGAAGATGAAGACATGACTTCTCTTACGCGTGCAGCATAGTCGTATGGTTTATCGCAACTTCCGTCTGCGTAAACGGATTGTCGCTGTTCCATGGTTCTTATTGGCGGCAACAAATCAACAAACTTGCTACTGGGTTTTGTTACGGTTTCAATAGTGCCTGCTTCTGTTTTCTTAGGCGGCGGAGTATACAAAGACCCGCGATTAGTATTTTCTGTTTTCAGTTTTAGCATTACTTCTTTGGCAATTTGTTCAACAATCGATTCCAATTGAAAGCCTCCTGCTTTTAAGCTTTTTCGGAGCTTGATTTATCAAATATTTTCTTGTCGTTTAAGACAATATGATCAACGATTCCAACTATGGCAGCATCTGACGGCGCTTCTTTTAACCCCATCAAATAGTTTACTCCGCTGCCTTCCTTCATTATCATCACAATTTCATCTTGACCTGCGCCTACCAGATCAATACATAAAACTTCTGAGCCCGAAGCCTTAAAATCCATAGTTAATGGCTGAACCAACAGCATTGAATAACCCTCAAAAACGTGGTTCTTTACAGTTGATACAACTTTTTTAACTACTTTTGCTATTAACATATTATGATTCGTCTCTTATAGAATCTATTATGCCTATTACAGCCGCATCAGAGGGCGGACGCTTTTTTATAAACGGAAAAGCCGCTTCTCCGCCACCGCACAAAAAAACAGTTTCGCCGTTGCCCGCACCAATTGAATCACACGCTACAAAAGGCTTGCCATACATAACACCGTTGCCGTCTACTTTTCTGACAAGCAACATTTTTATGCCGCTAAGCAGCTCATCTTTTGCGCTGCAAACAACTCTGCCTACAATGCGACCGAGATACATTTTTAACTCCCTAAGTTAGAAGTCCGCTACAAAAATCTACCAGATAATCGCCATTGTTGCAATTTATTTTTTGCATCCTTCGCCAAAACTAACAATATCTGCAAATATTTTGCAAAACAAAAAAAAGACATGGCTTTGGCCATGTCTTTTGGAGGTCTTGTTTAGGCTCTTACGTCAATGTAACGGCCCAACGAATTAGGGGTCAGCTTGTTTTGAACTCGAAGTTCTTCAGTTTTATTCTCCTCAACTCTCTCAATGCGCTTTTCTTCGGTCTTTTCTTGGACTTCCTTTAACTCTGGTTTCGTGCGCGTGTAATCAATGCCTATCGGCTTATATGATACGTTGTTAAGCATAGAGTTTCTCCTTACTGACCTATAACTAAAGTATAACTCATTTTACTCTTTATATCAAGTTACTTCCTGCTAACGTGTTGCTCAGCAAAGCATCTCAAAAGACCGGCTGTTGAAGAATCATGATGCGAAAGCTCAACTTTTGAGCCTGATATTAGTCCTTCTTCTTCTTGTAAAATTTTCTTCGCAAGAACCTTACCCAACTCAACACCCCACTGATCAAAGCTGTTAACACGCCAAATAATGCCTTGTGCAAAAATCTTCATTTCGTAAAGAGCAATAAGCATTCCCAAAGAATATGGGGTTAATTCTTTGATTAAAAGGCTGTTCGTGGGCCGATTTCCTTCGAAAATTTTGTGGGGAAGTAGCATAGATGCTTTTTCGCCGCTCAAGCCTTCTTTTGCAAAATCTTCTTTCACTTCAGACTCGGTTTTACCCTTCATAAGAGCTTCGGTTTGAGCAAAAAAGTTTGCCATAAGCTTCAAGTGATGATCTCCAATAGGATTCAAACTGTTTGAGAATCCGATAAAATCTGCAGGTATAAGTTTGGTACCTTGATGTATCAACTGATAAAACGCATGTTGACCGTTGGTGCCGGGTTCTCCCCATATTATCGGCCCCGTCTGATATTCAACTTTATTACCGTTCCTGTCTATGTATTTACCGTTGCTCTCCATGTCACCCTGTTGAAAGTATGCTGCAAAACGGTGCAAATACTGATCATAAGGAAGTATTGCGATGCTGGATGCATTGAAAAAATTATTATACCAAATTCCTATTAAAGCCATTATGATTGGTAAGTTTTCTTCATAAGGAGCATTTAAAAAGTGATTGTCCATAGCATGAGCGCCTGATAAAAATTCTTCAAAACGCTCAAAACCTATTGAAATTGCTATCGGTAGACCTATGGCAGACCACGATGAATAGCGACCGCCAACCCAGTCCCAAAACTCAAACATATTCTTGCTGTCAATGCCAAATTTTTCTACAGCCGCCTTATTTGTCGACAAAGCTACAAAATGTTTTGAAACTGCTTGTTCGTCTTTTAAAGATTTTAATAGCCAAGAGCGCGCGCTAAGAGCATTAGTCATGGTTTCTTGCGTTGTAAAGGTTTTCGATGCAACTATGAAAAGAGTTTCTTCTGGAGGAAGATCTTTTGTCTTTTCTACAAAATCAGTCCCGTCTACATTAGATACAAATCTTAATGTTGGGCCGTCTGCATAATGCTTCAAAGCTTCGCTGACCATAACGGGCCCTAAATCTGAACCGCCAATCCCTATGTTTACAACATATTTGATTCTTTTCCCCGTATGGCCAACCCACTCACCGCTTCGTATGCGGGTGCAAAAAGATTTCATTTTTTCTAATACATTTTTAACTTCTGGCATTACATCTTTGCCGTCGACGAAAACCGGATTATTACTCCGATTTCTTAATGCACTATGTAAAACGGCTCGTCCCTCTGTCCAATTTATTATTGCACCACTAAACATCTTTTTTGCGTATTCCTTGATGCCCGACGCTTTTGCGAGGGCTATTAGCAAATCCATTGTTTTTGATTCAATAATATTTTTTGAGTAATCAAGCAAAATGCCGTCAAACGATAGGCTAAACTTCTCGAAACGCTTAGCATCATTAGCAAACATATCGCGCATATGCTTTTTCTTAATTTCTTGATAGTGCTCTTGTAATGCACGCCATTCTTGGGTTTCAGCTAACTTGCTGCCATTGCTTATTTCTTTGTCCGTTTTTGAATCAAATATATTCATATTCCCTCCGCTATTTTTAATTTTTATAACCTTTAAATAAAAAAACTTCAAGATTTAAATAGAAATCTACCCTATTGTTTATTATCTGTGGATTTATTTTTTTTATATGGTATAATCAAAAACTTAATTTTTAGATAAATTTCTAAGGAGCATAGACAATGCAAAATATGGTTGCTGCCGCAATACAATTCAAAGTAGAGCCCATGGCAGTAGAAGAAAATATGAAAAAGGCATACGAGATGATTTCTCGTTGTTGTAATGAGTCTAAAGCTAATTTGTTGGTGCTTCCTGAAAGCTTTACAACAGGCTTTACACCAAAAGGAACAGCTGAAAACCTCTGGGATGTAGTAGACACTATCCCCGGAAAACT
>JAQVCG010000122.1 GCA_028689875.1 Candidatus Rifleibacteriota bacterium
CATAATCGCAAGACCGGCAACTATAAGCTTTTCGGGTGTTGCAAGCAGCATGAACGAAGCGACAATGCTACCGAGGACTTTTAGAATTGTTTCAATATTGAGTAAATCTTTCATGCGCAAAAACTCCCAAGATATATATATCTTAATTATATCATAAAATTGATTTTTGCCAAAATTTAAGGTGCAAAAAAAGTAAAAATGTGATATATACCTAATACGACATTTTAAAATAGAAAGAAGGCAGAAATTTGAACGCAAAAGAATGGCTAAAAGGTTCAGAACTTGGTATTGATATTTGGTCGAAAAAATATCAACATGAAGGGGAGAGTTTCGATAAATGGTTAAATAGGGTTAGCGGTGGGAACCCTGACATCAAGCAACTTATATTAGAGAAAAAGTTCTTGTTTGGCGGTAGAATTCTTTCAAATCGCGGGATACCTGCCAAGGTAACACTTTCAAATTGTTACGTGGTTGAACCCCCTGAGGATAACATAGAATCAATCTTTGAGTGTGCTAAGAAGCTTGCTAGAACCTTTTCATACGGTGGCGGTTGTGGCGTTGATATTGGTAAGCTAAGGCCGAAAGACTCGAAGGTGAATAATTCAGCGAAGTTTACAAGCGGATCTGTCAGCTTTATGGGCTTGTATTCATTGGTTACTGAAATTATAGGTCAAAACGGCAGAAGAGGCGCGTTAATGATTTCAATCCCATGCAGTCACCCTGATTTATTAGATTTTATTGATTTAAAATCAGACGTAAACAAGGTTACAAGGGCAAACGTTTCAATCAGAATTACATCTGAGTTTATGCAAGCCGTGAAGGCAAACGCAAACTTTAAATTGAGGTTTAAGATTGAGTCTACAAACGAAGAAGTAGTTAAGGAAATAAATGCAAGAGACGTCTTCAAGAGGTTGTGCGAAATGAATTGGAACTACGCAGAACCCGGCGTTTTGTTTTGGGATAGAATTGAAAATTGGAATCTGCTAAGTGAAACGCCAAGCTTTGAATTTGCAGGAACAAACCCATGTGCAGAAGAACCATTACCGGCAGGTGGAAGCTGTTTACTGGGAGCGCTAAATTTAGCTGAGTTTGTGCAAGATGGAATTTTTAACTTTAATGACTTTAAAAAAGCAGTTGAAATCGCTGTTATAGGGCTGAATGAAGTTCTTGACGAGGGAATCCCGCTGCACCCACTGGAAGAACAGAAGCAATCAGTTAGTAATTGGCGACAAATAGGGCTTGGTATAATGGGTCTTGCCGATACGCTAATTAAACTAAAAATAGCTTATGGCACAGAAGAATCGCTTAAAATCTGTGAAGCAATCGGTTCTTGCATGATAAGAACGGCGTTTGTTGCTTCTGTAAGGCTAGGGGAGAAACTTGGTTCATATCCTATGTTTAAGAAAGAAAATATAATCGCAACCGACTTTTACAAAAGCAATCTAGCCGGAATCGATTTTGAAACACTAAGAAATAGCCAGTTGCTGACTATTGCACCAACAGGAACAATATCAACTATGATTGGCGTTTCAGGTGGTATCGAGCCTATATTTGCAAACTTTTATAACAGAAAAACCGAGTCATTGCACAAAGAAGATAAGCTATACAAGGTATTCACGCCAATTGTTCAGAAATACTTTAATGAAAACAAACTTGAGCCTGACGAAAGCCTGCTTCCTGACTACTTTGTGACGGCTCATAACTTAAATTTTAAAGATAGAATTGATATGCAATCTACGTGGCAGAAATTCATAGACGCAAGCATATCTTCTACCGTTAATGTTCCTAACGACTTCACTCAAGAGCAAGTATTTGATTTGTATATATATGCTTACGACAAGGGATTGAAAGGGGTAACTATTTATCGCGACGGCTGTAAACGTAGCGGAATATTGACAACAAAAGAAAAGCCAGAAGTCATCGGTAGAGGTGAAGTGATTAAAGCGAACAATGAGGTAATCGGGCATAAAAGAACCCTGCAGACTGGTTGCGGGACTCTCCATTGTGTGGCTTTTTTCGACAAAAAAACAGGCGAATTAGTTGAAACATATTTGTCAAAAGGATCTAGTGGGGGGTGCAATAACTTTATGATTGGTTTGTCGCGAATGATTTCATTGGCTGCGAGAGGCGGAGTGAACATTGTTGATATAGTAGACCAGCTTCATTCTTGTGGCACTTGCCCTTCTTATGCAGTCAGAAGCGCGATCAAGAAAGATACAAGCGTTGGAACCAGCTGCCCGGTGACGATAGGAAATGCTTTGCTTGAAATGTATGGGAATAGCAAGGCGAAGGTTAATAATAACGTGAAATGCCCTATTTGCGGGCAAGACTTAGCATTTGAAGGTGGTTGTAATAGCTGTAAGTCTTGCGGATACAGCAAATGCGATTAAAGAAAGTGGAATAATACAATGAAATTAAATTTTAAGCTATCAGAAAACGGCAAGTTACCGACAAAAGCAGATTCAGGATCGGTTGGTTACGATTTATACGCGGCAGAAGCGGCGACAATACCGGCTCATAAGTGGAAGTTAGTATCAATTGGCTTGTCTTGGCAGCCAGAGTCTATGAATGTAGAAATGCAGATTAGGCCGCGCTCGGGTTTGGCTTACAAGTATGGTATAACCGTGCTTAATGCGCCGGGGAGTATTGACGCAAGCTTTCGAGGAAATGTTGGCGTATTGCTAATGAACAATAGCGATTCAGACTATGAGATTGCAATCGGCGATAGGATAGCACAGGCAGTATTCAGAAAGACAGACGATTTTGAATTACAAATTGTTGATTCTCTTGATGAAACCGAACGCGGTTCCGGTGGATTTGGTAGCAGTGGGAAATAACAATGTCTGAAGTGGGGATATAAAAATGAAAAGAATCGAGATAATTCTAAAGCACGTTGCGCCTGAGTTTGTGGTCAATGAGGCCGTAGGAATGCCATACGCCATGCCGCCGAGCTCCGAGCTTACTAGCAAAGTTATCGGCATTAAGAAGCATCTGAGCTGTGCCGAACATATCGTTATGAATTGGCATATTATCGGGGCAAGCAGGCTAGAGCTGCAAGAGCACATGCGGCACCGAATAGCAAGCCCGACCGTGGAAAGCACGAGATACACGCTTGGTAAAGACTTTTTGCGTGATTATGCGATTAACACCGAAGATTTGTTTGTAACGCCTGATTTAAGCAATCTGTCGGTAGAGCAAGCGGCTATTTTTAGCGCTCATATGGCTTTTATTACTAATCGAGTGATAACAGCCGTAACGCAATGCAAAGCTAAAAAAATACCGAACGACTATATTAAGTATCTTTTGCCTGAAAGCCTGCGCACTAGCTTTTCGTGGACAATCAACTTGCGCTCGTTTATTAACTTTTTACAGCTGAGAACAGATAAAAATGCGCATTTTGAGATTAGGCACGTTGCAAACGAAATGCGCAAAGTATTAAAGGAAAATTCAGCGGCAAAATACGTTGATGAGATTTTGAAAGAAATGGGGGTATGATGTGAGCGACGAACACAAAATGTTTATTGCTATGATAATTTCAATAACTGTAGTGCTTTTGTGGCAAATTGAGGTGATAGCAAGAGATCGCAACGCATTAGTAAGACAGGCTATCGCATACGGTTACGCCAAAAAGGTAATAGAGCATGATCTTATCGTCTTTAAATGGATTATTCCGGCAAGCGCAACCGCCGAACTCAAATAAACGCCCACCACGGCATTAACCTTACCTGCCACTGATGCTTTTACCTGAAACAGAAAACGAACGCTTAAAAGGGCGTTTCCCGCGATAGAATTACCTATCTTTAAAAACAAGTATGGAGAAAATACATGATAGAAAAAGTTATCTGGAAATATGAGCTTGTAGCAACCGATTCTCAAGAATTGATAATGCCGAAAGGGGCGTGCGTGCTTACCGTGCAGACTCAAAACAATACGCCTTGTCTGTGGGCGCTTGTAGACCCGCAAGCAGAAAAAGAATCACGAATATTTGAAACCTTTGGCACAGGTCATCCTGTTTGCTGCGCATCAGACATGCAGCGCAACTACATTGGCACTTATCAAAAACTTGGTGGTGCTCTTGTTTTTCACGTTTTTGAATCAAAATAATTAGGAGAAAATACATGGCTACGATTAGCGGACAATTTACGGACGACGACATGGCTACGAGATACGAAATTACCGATGAGATGAAAGACAAAATCATTTTTCGCCTGATTGAATATTTTGAACAATACGGGCACATAGGCGAAGTTATTCATCAAAACGATGATGCGACAATTGAAGCTCTAAGCGTTTTGTCTGATATTGCTGACAATATTATTAAATTCGAATCCGTCAGTGAAGACTAAGGAGAAAAACACATGAACGCAAAC
>JAQVCG010000039.1 GCA_028689875.1 Candidatus Rifleibacteriota bacterium
TTCTGTTCCGGACTACCAAATGTCTGCATTTTTGATGGCAGTTTTTTTCAATAGCATGGACGAAGAAGAAACCTATTGGTTAACTGAATGCATGCGCACAAGCGGCGATGTAATTGATTTAAAAGGCATAGAAGGCTTTACAGTTGACAAGCACTCTACCGGCGGCGTCGGCGACAAAACCACTTTGGTTTTGGGGCCTGTTTTAGCTGCTTTAGGTCTTAAAGTAGCCAAAATGTCAGGTCGTGGCTTAGGTCATACCGGCGGCACTATAGACAAACTCGAAGCCATAAAAGGTTTTTCTTGTGAGCTTTCTACTGAAGATTTCATCAAAAATGTCAATAAAGTTGGTGTTGTAGTTGTCGGGCAGACCGGCAATTTGGTTCCTGCCGACAAAAAGATCTACGCTCTTCGCGATGTTACCGCAACTGTAGATTCCATTCCTTTGATTGCAGCCTCAATTATGTCAAAAAAGCTGGCTGTAGCCAACAAAGGTTTGGTATTAGACGTTAAAGTTGGCAGCGGCGCATTCATGAAAAATTTAGAAGACGCAAAGAAACTTGCCGAACTCATGGTAAAAATCGGCAAACAAGCAGGTCGCAAGGTTACAGCCGTTCTCACTAATATGGATGAACCCTTAGGCGAAATGATCGGAAACGCCTGCGAAGTTATTGAAGCTATCGAAACGCTTAAAAACAAAGGACCGGAAAGCTTTACAACATTAATTAAAGCTTTGGCAGCCGAAGCATTGGCATTAAACACCAATATGAGCCATGAAGAAGCAGAGAAAAAAGTTTGCGAAGTTCTTCAAAACGGGAAAGCTTACGAAAAGCTTCTTGAAATGGTCAAGGTTCAGGGCGGCGATACTTCAATGATAGAAGATTATTCAAAGCTCCCCTCAGCTCAATCGGTTGACTTAAAAGCCGACAAAGATGGCTATATAAGCAGCATTCAGTGTGAAGAAGTTGGTTTAGCCGCCATGATGTTAGGTGCCGGCCGTGAAACAAAAGACTCTGTAATTGATATGGGTGTTGGTCTCAAACTCGTCAAACATGTTGGCGACAAAGTAGCAGCCGGCGATGTCATTGCAGAGCTTTATGTAAATTCTTCTAAAGACAATTCTAAAGCAATTGCCCGTTTAAAATCGGCTATTGAAATAGTAACCGAAAAAGTCACAGCACAAAAACTGATTCTTGGAATAGTAAAATAAATTTGTATACGGCCGCGGTCAAAACAACTGCGGCCGCACAATTTTTTGATGAGGTAGTTAATGCTTGATGCATCTATAAGAGTTAGTTTTGAAGAAAGCGAAAAAGCCTTTTTATCAAGTTTTGCTTGCAAGGCTGTCGATTCAATCGGTCGTGAAAAGGACGAAGAAAGTTGCTTTATCAGAACGTGTTTTCAGCGCGATGTTGACCGGATTACTCATTGTGAATCTTTTAGGCGTTTAAAGCATAAGACGCAGGTTTTTTTATCGCCTACCAATGACCATTTTAGAACCCGTTTAACTCACACTCTTGAAGTTGTTTGCACAGCCAGATGCATTTCACGCTGTTTACGTCTTAACGAAAACTTAACTGAAGCCATAGCGCTCGGTCATGATTTGGGGCACACTCCTTTTGGTCATAGCGGAGAAATGGTCTTAAATGAAATCAGCGAGACCGGTTTTCATCATGCTTCTCACAGCGTAAGAGTTGTGACCAAACTAGAAAAAAACGGAGAAGGCTTAAATCTTACCAAAGAAGTAATTGACGGAATACTTAAGCACAGCAAAGGCAAACATGGTTCGGCAACATTTGACTCAGCCGACGATTCATCTTTACCTTTAACGGTTGAGGCTCAAGTTGTCAGAATTGCAGATTTGGTAGCTTATATCAATCATGATGTTGACGATGCCATAAGAGCAGGTATAATCAAGAACAGTGATTTACCCCCGCAAGCATACGAAGTTCTTGGCGACCGTCATTCTATCAGGATTCACAATATGATCAGAGACATCATTGATAATAGTCAAAATTCAGGTATAATCAAAATGAGCAAAGAAATGGCAGAAGCTACGGCTATCTTAAAATCATTTTTATACAACGAAGTTTACACAAGACCTGAAATAAATGTTGCGGTTCAAAAATCAAAAAACCTGCTCAGACAGCTTGCAGAATGGTATATTAAAAATCCGGATGATTTGATTAAAAGCCTGAAACATCCTGTAAAAGAAGACCAAAGCTTTAACCGCACGTTAATAGATTATTTAGCCGGCATGACTGATGATTTTGCCTTACGCCGGTTCCAAGAAATTTTTGTTCCACATTATTACTCTCTACCCGAACTATCTAAGAGCAAAACGGAGAAAAGCATATGAAAATGCTTTCGATTAGCAAAAAAATCTTCATCGGCTTTGCTGTCATATTATTGATCGGCATCGGCGTGGCCGCCTATACAGGTTTAAACATGCACAGATTAAGGTCTTACACAATCCTGTATGACTCAAATTATACTAAGGCTCTTTTCTTGATTAATAGTATATCAGACTCTGTTCGCGAGCAGGTTTCAAATACTATTCAGCAAAATCTGATTTCTCGTAAAAATAATGACGAGGAGCTTTTGAGCAACTTCAAAACCTTTAAAAATGAGTTTGACGGTCATGTTCGCGACTTAGGCACCTCTTTGTCAACTAGTTATCTTCAATCTGCACAAAACTATTTACCAAGAATAAAAACTTCTCAAAAGAATCTCATTGACTCACTAAGTATCTTTTATGATCTAGGCCCTAACGACTTTTTAGACCTGAAAGCATCGGCTGAGATCAACAAAGCTATACGCGAAAGTGAAAATGCTTTTTTTATTGATATAGAAAACTTAACCAATGACCTTAGAACTCTTCCACAGCGTGTTACTCGTGAAATTAACACAATGTTTGATAATGCGGGCTATGTTTTCAAATTGCTTCCACTGTTTGTGTTAATTTACGGTATATTTTTCACCATGTTTATCTCTAACAGGATATCTCAACCGCTTGAAAAGATCATAAAAGCCATGTCAGAGGCAGAAAAAGGTCATTTAAATTCAAGACTAAGATTTGACTCTCACGATGAGTTTCAGAGGGTTTCAGAGAGTTTCAATCGTATGTTAGAGGGAATTTGTACCATGATTTCTAGAGTATTGGGGACAAGTGACAATTTAGCTACAAGCTCACAACAGCTTAGTTCTGCTTCGGTTGAGTCAGCAGCTACACTTTTAGATATTTCCAAAAATGTTAATGGTATTAACCAATCATCTCTTGAAATATCGCATAACCTTGAAAAAACTTCTCACACAGTCGACAATTTTTCGCATTCAGCCCAACAAGTTGCCTCTTTGGCTCAAACAGCCGTTGATGCCGTATTAGTTACAACAGAAGCCGCCGACAAAGGTGGCAGAACAGTTAAAAAGTCAGTTGACATGATTGGTAAAATCAAAGAATCAGTTGACGTTGCAACACAGGTAATTTTAGATCTGAATTCAGCATCTCTCCAAATCAGCGAAATAGTAAACACCATCACTGCAATTGCCACACAAACCAACTTATTAGCATTAAACGCGGCGATTGAAGCGGCTCGTGCCGGAGAACAAGGCAAAGGGTTCACTGTTGTTGCCGGAGAAGTTAGAAAGCTTGCCGAAGAATCTGCCGAAGCAGCAGACGCAATTGCAACCCGCATTGAAAACATATTAACAAAGACGCAGAACGCCGTTGATTCTATGACTTTGGGCCGCGGCAGAGTAGATGAAGGAATCAGAATCATTCGAGATGTATCTTCAGGCTTAGACAATATTATCAGCAATGTTAATTCTGTAAACAGAAAAATAACTGAAATAAGCGCAATCTCTTCAGAACAATCAGAGAGTTCTCTTGTTATGGCCAAAACGATTGAGGACATAACAACATTGACCAAAAACACCACAGAGCGTCTGGGTATTGTGGCTACGTCTGTAGAGCAGCAAACCACAACAGTCTCTCAAGTATCAACCGCAACCGAAGACTTGGCTAATTTAGCTGATGAACTTCATTTATTGGTATCTAGATTTACCATTAAGCACTAATTATGACTAAGTATAATACAAAAACAAAATGGCTTTTATTTTGGGCAATAGCTTTGACCGATGTATTTCTTTTTTCTTCTTCTATTAACTGCCTTTTTCAATGGTTAGCTTATAATAACAATTATGATTTGGCCGGTTTAATTCTAAGTTTAACCGGAGCATTTATTCTATATTTCTATGCTGTAAACTCAAAGCGTGAAGCTAATTTAAATAAGCGTTTTGTTCTTTCTGTATGTATTTTTGGGGCCTGGGCATTTTTAATGCCCATTGCAATGAAATTCTTCGGCTATAATTACTGATGTATTATGAGTAATCCCAATCTAGTATATGCTCAAAGGCACTATGAATCAGCAATAGACTGTTTTGAAAAGGGACAGTATAACAAAGCCATTCAGCAAATAAATAAGGCTATTCAAAATGCTCCTATGAACCCTGACATGCATGCCACGAAAGGCGTCTTTCTTCAGCGAATGAACAACATAGAACAGGCTGAAAAAGCTTACGAAGAGGCCTTGAACTTATATGAAGGGCATTCTTTTACCCGCTTTAACCTTGGCATCATCAGAATGCAAGCGGGTCATCCAAGCGAAGCTATACAAGAATGGAAAACCGTATTAGAGAATGATCCAACTGATATTGAGGCATTATTTAATATAGGTGTTGCTCTTGTTCATTTAAATCAACGTAAAGAAGCTATTAATTTTTTTATGCGCATCATTGAATTAGATAAGAAATATGCTCCTGCCTATCAAAATTTAGCTGTAATCTACAGAGATCACAGCGATTTTGACAACGCCAGGTTTTATTTCAACAAGTTAAAAGAGGTTGACAGCACCTACTCAGAAGCATCTGAACTCGAAATTGAGAACTGCAATCGTTTAGAAGCCAAAGAAAAGGAAAACTTAAAAGATACAATTAGCTCAACTTCTAACTCGCTATCTGACTTGATGCTCGACGATTCCGAATACTCTAACGCTCTATTAGCAGTTGTTGAAGAACGTTTCGATGACGCAATGGAAATTGCAGAAAAAATGTTACAACATAATCCTAACGACGATCAGGCTTATGTTGTAAAAGGACAAGCACAAAGAGGGTTAGGCAAACCCCATGCTGCAATTGCAACCTTTACTCACATGCTTTCAAAAAATCCAAAATCAACAGAAGCCATGTATAATCTGGGTGAAATATTTCAAAGCTTAGGACAACTCGAAAAAGCATTAGAATATTTTGAGAGACTTATAGAATGCGACCCGGAACACACCATAGCTCTTCAAAACATTAGCGAAATACGCGATAAACTGCCCCATCGACGACTATAAAGGCGGTAATAAAATGAAAAACTTACTTAGCAAAGCTGGCATACAAGCAAGGTTAACCGCATCAATATTGGTTGTAGCCCTGCTCCCTCTTACTTTATTAGGTTTCAGAGCTTTTAATGACCAAAAAGAGATTATTAGAAAAGAAGTGACAGCAAGTCACTTAGAGCTATCCAACACACTAGCTCATGGAATATATGAAAATCTTGAATTTACACGCCGTCTTTTAAATTCAGTTGGAGAGCTTGAAGCCGTAAAACTAATGCGCAAAGAGGTTTCTGAAGATTTTTTTGAAGCGCTTATGCGGCATTTTTCATTTTTTAAAATAATGTATTTAATCAACAGCGACAAAGAGATTGTTGCATCCACCGAGCCGTCTGTAAAACTGCCAAGCAACTGGCTTTACTCGAAGGCTATTCAACGCAGTTATCAAGGCTCTTTATCACAGGTTGTAACTCAACCCGACGGAATACCCTACATGACCTTAGAGTCTGTCATAAAGTCTCCTCAAGATAGCGGAATAATAGGCGTTCTAATATCTGAAGTCAACTTATTGAACATAAAGGAACTGCTCAGAAATGCCCTGAAAAAATCAAAATCCCAAGGTTTGGTATTAGATGAAGTGGGCAATATTATTGCAAAGTCCTCAGATAAAGCACGCACTTTGAGCATTCCCGCAAATGAGGCTTTAGAAGAAGACATAACCCGCATGAAAACCATTGACGGTGAGCCTTACTTAATAACAGCCGTTTCTTTAAAGAAATTCGATTTTTACCAAGCTCCGAATTGGATAATAGTGCTTCAGATTCCGGAAGCATTAGCATTTGAGGCGGCAGAAAAATTTAAAACTCGCATGACACATATACTTGTCATAACAGCTTTAATTGCATTAGTCCTTTCATTATTGCTTTCTCACAGTTTTACAGCACCACTGAAAAATTTAATTGACGAAGCCCAATATTTGAGCAAAGGCAACTTTGATCATAAAATAACACCTCTTCACAATGATGAAATTGGCGATTTAACCAAGACTTTTGATGAAATGCGCATAAACTTAAAAGAAACACGAAAAGATTTAGATTATCGTATTATAGAGCTTTCGACCTTATATGAAGTGGGAAAAGCAATCAGCTCAGAGTTAAATTTTCGAAAACTTCAGAATATGATACTTGAGATTGTTGTAAAAGTAATTAAGGCTGACAAAGGTTCTTTGATGCTTTTAGATGATGCCGAAAAAATACTCAGCATTGGTGTTGCTGTTGGTTTAAGCGAAGAAATAGCACGTGAAACAAGAATGGAAATAGGACAGTCGATTGCCGGCTGGGTTGTAAGAAATAAGCAGCCTTTATTTATAAAAAATGTAGAAACCGATGAAGTTTTTAAAAGCATAAAAACTCAAAATGTCAGAACAGGCACATTGATGTGTATGCCTCTTATTGCTAAAGAAAAGATTCTTGGCACATTGAATGTATCCAAATCAGAGCCCGAAAGCTTTAGTGAGCGCGACTTTGAATTATTTAAAAACTTGGCCAATCAAGCAGCAATAGCTATCGACAACGCAAGGCTTTATAGATACGCTGTAACAGACGAAATGACGAGACTTTATAATCATCGTTATTTCCAGCAAAGATTAGATGAAGAATTACAAAGATGCGACCGCTACCAAAGTCATTTATCACTTATCATAATTGACGTAGACCATTTTAAGGTATTTAATGACACTTATGGTCACCAAGAAGGCGACAGAGTATTAAAAACCGTTGCTTCTTTAATTGAAGATAACATAAGAGAAATAGATATTGCGGCAAGATATGGCGGCGAGGAATTCACCGTAATATGCCCCGAAAAAACAACAGACGGAGCACTAGTTCCGGCAGAGCGCATAAGAAAATCCATAGAACAATACGATTTCAGAATTAATGGGCAGTCTGTTCCATTAACCATATCAATTGGCATAGCTTGTTATCCTGAAATTGCTACTAATAAAAAAGACTTAATCAAAAAAGCTGATTTAGCCCTGTATTATTCGAAAAACACAGGCCGCAACAAAACCTCACTTTACCACCCAATCATGGAAAAGAGTTAATCCGAAAACATCTGTAATTTTTAAAGCCATTCTTCTATTTTTTTCGCACACAAACACAGATTCAATGGGCAAACTCGCTCTATTATCGCGTTTTAAAACTATTTGGGGTTTAAAAATGCCGTCAAAACAAGTATCTATTTCCCAAAGATCTATTGTCGCAAGCGGGTCAACATCAAGAATTTCGCAAAGTTTATCTATATTTACCTTATTAAGATTTAAGCAACTTTTGTCTTCATAAGCCAGTTTTTCCAGAGTGATTTTAAAATGATTGGCATTGCTTTTCTTTTGTTGAACAATTCTTAAATCAGCCTTAATAAAATCATTTTCTATCTCAACTGCCTGCTTATTAGTTAAAACTTTTGCCTTAAGCTCGTTTTCATATGCCGGTTTGTAAACAAGAAAATTCTCAGAAAGCGACATCATTCTTTTTTTTGCAATTGCGCTTGCAGAAGCTCCGAAATCACAAGTTATCCATTTTCTGCCCAGCTTTTTTGCAACATAAGCCGCCGTCCCACTGCCTCCGTAAAAATCTGCGACAATTGAGTTTTCGTTAGAAGAAGCGCAAATAATTCTTTCGAGCAGCTTTTCAGGTTTCTGAGTTGCATATCCTGTAAGCTCGCCGCTTTTACGGGGCGGTATGCAGTCGTCCCATATTGACTGCACACTCTTACCACTCATGTCATCAAGGTATTTCTTTATAAACGGGTATCCTGACGAAGTAAAAACAATACTATCTTCTTTTAGAAGCCGATTAATTTCATTTTGAGAAATAGACCAGTGCCTGCCATTAGGCGGGAAAACAGGGCCTGCGCCAAAATCTCTTGTATGTTCTTGATACCCCTTACCTGTGGGATTATTAAGCCTGTAATATTTTCCGTCTTTATCAACTTTAAAATAGCTGTTTAAATGCTCTTTTGAATATTTATTCGTAGGATTATTCCAAATTTTACCGCTACCCTTTTTATAAAAAAGGATCACATCAAAATTCGTGCCGTATGAAGCTCCGTTATTTTGCGAGCCTGTTCTTTGCCAGATAATTTCGTTAACAAAGTTATTTTTACCAAACACTTCGTCCATTATGATTTTTACATAGTGCACTATATGCCAGTCTAGATGAACATATATGCTTCCCTTTTCGCTAAGAACCTCTCTCATCAAGAATAATCGTTTGGTTATTTCATCGAGATAGTCTACCGTTCTGATTTTTTTATAATCTGTGTAAGCTAATTTCTCAATTTTAGGGAAATTCCTATCGCAGTTTTTTGGGTAGACTGCTATTTTTGAAAGATAATCTGCCTTCGTGTTATACGGAGGATCAATATAAATGAGATCAATTTTAACATTTGATTTAATCAGGTCTTTTAAAACAGTTAAATTATCAGAAACATAAAGTCTATTTGCTTCTTCTGTATTTTTATCGTCGTTTATATAAGCCTCTTTTGGCTCATTTAGAATTTTATAATCATTAGAAATAAGGAATTGCTCTGTTTCGGTTTTGTGTTTCCTAATGATGTTTGTTAAGCTTTCTATGAGCATAATTTGGCCTATTTAAATTATAAAGTAAGTTAGAATATCAATAATGACGGGTACAGTCAAGTTGACTTTTAGGGCATTTAATGAGATAATTTGGCACACAAAATCTGAATTTGGCTGTTTTAAACGACAGTATAGGAGTAAAACATGAATCAGACCGCTATGGAAAAAGAAACTAACACTAACACCACGAGAATGCCTTATAAAGTAAAAAACATAGATTTATGGCAGCTCGGTAGAAAAGAAATTGAAATAGCAGAGCATGAAATGCCTGGTCTGATGGCACTCAGAGAACGATACGGGAACCTCAAGCCCCTTAAAGGTGCTAAAATTATGGGTTCTCTGCACATGACTGTTCAGACAGCAGTTTTAATAGAAACTTTAGTAAATTTGGGCGCCGACGTAAGATGGGCTAGCTGCAACATTTTTTCAACTCAAGACACTGCAGCCGCTGCCATTGCAAAAGCCGGAATTCCTGTTTTCGCCTGGAAAGGTGAAACCTTAAGAGAATACTGGGAATGCACAAATGAAGCTATTACTTGGCCTGATGGTACCGGTCCTGATCTTATCGTAGACGATGGCGGCGACGCCACTTTGATGGTTCATCACGGCGTTAATGCAGAAAAAAATCCGGAAACTCTTAACAAAACTCCGGAAGGCGAAGACGAAGCAGAACTTTTGAACATTCTGAAAGAAATCTTAAAAAAAGAACCCAACAAGTGGACCAATATTGCAAATCATATTAAAGGCGTAAGTGAAGAAACCACAACCGGCGTTCACAGACTTTATAAGATGCTCGAAAGAGGCGAATTACTTTTCCCCGCAATAAACGTAAATGATTCTGTAACAAAATCAAAATTTGACAATCTTTACGGTTGCCGCGAAAGTCTAGCAGACGGTATTAAACGCGCCACTGACGTGATGGTAGCCGGAAAAGTAGCAGTTGTATGCGGATACGGCGATGTTGGCAAAGGTTGTGCACAAAGCTTAAGAGGCTTCGGCGCCAGAGTTATCGTTACAGAAATCGACCCGATTTGCGCTTTACAGGCAGCAATGGAAGGTTTTGAAGTTAAAACGGTTGAAGACACCTTAGGCACAGCTGACATCTATGTGACCACCACCGGGAACCGTGACATAATCACTGCTGAACATTGCTCAAAAATGAAAGACCAAGCTATTGTTTGCAATATCGGCCATTTTGACAACGAAATACAGATGAGCAAAATCGAAGCTTGGAACGGCATTACAAAGACCAACATTAAGCCCCAGGTCGATAAATACACATATAAAGATGGCAAAAGCATTTATATTTTGGCCGAAGGCCGTTTGGTAAATTTGGGTTGCGCTACCGGCCACCCCAGCTTTGTAATGAGTTCTTCTTTCACTAACCAGACTTTGGCTCAAATGGATCTTTGGCAGAACAATCACAAAGTTGGTGTTTACACTCTTTCTAAAAAACTTGATGAAGAAGTTGCAAGACTTCACCTTGAAAAAATTGGCGTAAAACTGACTAAGCTTACCCCTGCGCAGGCAGATTATATCGGCGTGCCTGTTGAAGGACCTTATAAAGCTGATCATTATCGCTATTGATATTTGGTTAACAAATAAAAAAGCAGCGTAGTTATTAACTACGTTGCTTTTGTTTATGTTTTGCTTATTTTTCGCTTAGTATTTTTTGTGCCACTTGTTCGTATGGCAAAACTACTTGTTCGCCTGAACTTAAGTTTTTAAGTGCTATTGTTTTGTTTTGGGCTTCTGTAACGCCTAAAATTCCGACATATTTTGCACTAATTGATTCTGCATAAGCTATCTGTTTACCGAGTTTTGGTGTTTCGGGATAAACTTCAGTTTTCATACCTGAATCTCTAATTATTTTTGCGGCAGATAGGATATCTGCACGGTCTGTATCAGGGAAGCTGCATATCAATATGTCAGGGCCGGCCTCAAGATTTTCAAAAAGACCTTTTTCCTCAAGCACAATCATAAGTCTTTCGAAACCTATCGAGAATCCGACTGCCGGAATTTTGGTTCCTTTAAACATCCCGATAAGTCCGTCATATCTGCCGCCACCACCGAGGCTTCCGCCGAAATCTGATGATCTTATTTCGAATATGCAGCCGGTGTAATAACCGAGTCCACGAGCAAGCGAGGGGTCTATTTCGATTTTATTTTGAGCACAGCCAAAATTAAGAAGTCTGCATAATTCTTCTATTTCTTCAATCGCTTTTAAAGCTTCTGAATTATCTTTAAGCTCAGCTCTGAGCCTATTAAGTTCTTGGACTTCAGAGAAGTTTTCGGGTCTTCTAATCAGATTCAGAAGTTTTTTTGCTTGCTCAGGCGAAAAGTTTCTTTCTTCAAGTTCTTTTTCTACACCTTCAAAGCCGATTTTATCAATTTTATCTACAGCAACTAATGCTTCGGCCTCTTTTTCAATGCTTATATTGGCAGTTTTAATAAGCTCTTTTAGCAGCTGTCTGTGATTAATATGTATTTTAAAGTTATGGAATCCGAGTTTGGTCAGCACTTCAGCGACGGCACAGCAAACATCCGCTTCTGCCAACAATGATTCGGTACCGGTAACGTCTACATCGCACTGCAAGAACTCTCGGAATCTGCCTTTGCCGGGTCTATCAGCGCGCCATACCGGCTGAATTTGGTATCTTTTAAAAAACTTGGGCAATTCGGGACTATTTGCAATGACCCTTGCTAACGGGACCGTCAAATCGTATCTTAGTCCGAGATCAGCCAAATCTTTTTCTGATACTTCGGGTAATTCAAGTGCTCTTGCAAGTTTATCTCTTCTGTGCAGAAGCCTGAAAATAAGCTGGTCACCTTCGTCACCGTATTTTCCGAGCAAAGTTGTTAAGTTTTCCACACATGGAGTTTCTAGTGGCAAAAACCCATATTTTTCGTATACATTTTGAATGACACCAATTACATAGCGACGTTTAGCCAGCTCTGCGGGCAGAAAGTCGCGCATACCGCTAGGCGGCTTCGTTGAAATTCCCATTTATATTATCGACCTCTGATTAATGATGCACCTTCGCTTTTACGAATAACAGCAACGGGCATTTTTGCTAAGTTTTCAAATACGCAGTAAAAACCGTCTAAGCCAATACTGAACTGATTCTTAGTTGTATTCATATTATTGCTCCAAAGTTAAAATAATCCCCCTATCATATCGACGGTTTTAATAATTATTTTAACTATGAAGGCAATTTTTGCAGACGATTAATTGCCTATTTTTGTATCAAGAAGCCTGCTGTAAAGGTTTATAAGGTTTTGTAATCTTTCTACCAGGTCTAATAAGCCTTTTGCACGCAAAGCGGAGATAAGTGTATCGACAAAAACCAGTTTAACTTTTGGATGGCCGGGTTCTGCAAAGGCCGAGCTTCTGTCATCGCCGAGAATCCAGTATGTGAGCCTATCGCAATAAGGCACCCATGCGGCAAAATCGCTGAAATCAGAATAAGCGTTCAGTTTTGGAATAACTATTTGCGGCACGTATTCAATCTGATTTGCGGCATTAATGTAAATTCTTTCATTTTCTGGCACTATTGGAGCCGTTTTCATGTTTGGCATCGTAACTTTAAATCTGGCTTTTCCAAAGTGATTTATGGAAATTTTTTCAGATAAGGCTTCCCATTTTGCAGAAATTTCAAGTATGTCTTGTGCGTAATCGAATAATTTTTTTTGGAAAGTTTCGTCGGTTTTCAGCTCCGGCATTAGATTTTCGAGCGCCAAGAAGTGAGAGTGATTGAATATTGAGCCAAGCATACAGCCTAATCCGTTTGACAGGAAATGTCTTCGAGTTACGCTTGTAGGAGCTTTATCGTGGGTTATTCTGAGTTTTTCGGTTATCAGCCATTCTGTTGCTTGTTTGGCTATTTCCATCGCATCGGGGGCTTTCCATATTTCGGCTTGTTCGTTAAATTGCCAAGGTTTGAATTTTAGCGGATAAGCATTTTCGATAACGGCAAATAGATTTTGGTTAAAGAGATCTAGCAGTTTTGAGAGTCCGTTTGTATGAAAATCTCTGATAGAAATTCTTTTCGGCACGTCTTCAACCGGAATACCCAACCTTTCTTCTACAAGCCATCTTGTTGCATCAGCTGCGGTATTGATACGATTTTCCTGGAACCAGATAACCTGTTCTTCTTCGATAAATTGCCAAGGCCTGAAGACTCCCGGGAATACGGCATTAACGATATTGAAACAAGAATCGTCGAATTTGTTGAGTAGCGGTGCCAGTGAATTTTCGGTAAATACTTGTTTATTGAGCATTTGGGGCAAGTCGCCTCTGCTGCAGCCAAGTTTTTCGCTCATAAGCCAAGCTAAGGCTTCGCGGGCACAAGCGTTAAGATCATTTTTAGAATTTATCCATTCATCTATTTCACCGAACTGCCAGGGTTTATACTTTGCGGGCATTGCTAATTCTATTAGTTTGAATCTGCTACTGTCAGCCCACAAATATACCTGTTCTAAACCTGAGTTTACAATAAATTGTTCTGTAAAAACTTCGGGCAAGTCTTCAGGGTTGTGGAGCTTTTTCTTCAGCTTTTCGAGAGCAACTCTTATTGCTGCAGCTGCCCATGCAACGGCAGTTTCATCTTCAGCCATTATAAAGGCCGGGATTTCGCCTTCTTTTGCGATAATCATTTCGATAGCGTCTTCAATCTCTGCATCGCTAAAGTTTTTTATTTCTTTACCAAATTGAACTTCGAAAAACTCTCTGCTTCTTTCGAAACCTTTAATTTTCATAAGTTCTCTTATTTGGATTAGCGGCAGGTGAAGCTTTTCTGCAAGTTTCTCATCACTAACGAAAAGGAAATCTTTTTCTATTGCCATTAAAATAGTTTTTATAACAGGATCATTCAAATCAATTTGCGGACCCCTGCCAGAATGAGGGATCGGTGTTTCGTTCTGATTGGTTATAACAGGAACTTCGGCATTAACAATATTGATTTGAGCTGTTGAAGCAATAGGTGACAAACCTGCCAATGGGATACGTCTTTCTTCATCATCGGGCGGTGTTACGTATATTACTTCTTCAAGAGTGGTTTTACCTTGCAAAGCAAGGGCTAATCCGCTTTCTCTTAAAGTTCTCATTCCCTCAAGTCTTGCAACTCTTTTAATTGCCGACTCTGTACCGCCTTCCATTATAACATCTTTCATAGAACTCGTAATAACCATTGTTTCATAAGCAGCGAGTCTTCCAAGTATACCGGTTTGGTTGCATTCTCTACAGCCTGTTCCTTTATAGAACTTGTTTCCAAGCATTTTAGCCGGAGACATTCCAAGTCTTTGAATTATGTCCTGATCAGGTTTATATTCAGTTGAGCAATGGGGGCAGTTTCGGTGCAGTAATTTCTGTGCTACTACCACTCTAAGTGCCGCAGTAACCAAATAAGCCGGAACACCCATATTTATAAGTCTGTTTATTGTAGCCGCAGCATTGTTGGTATGCAATGTTGAAAGCACTTTATGCCCGGTTAACGAGGCTCTGAATGCAATTTCTGCTGTTTCAAGGTCACGAATTTCTCCGACCAAAATTATGTCAGGGTCTTGTCTTAATGCTGCTCTTAGTCCGCTTGCAAAATCGAGCCCGATTTTCTCATTAATTTGAACCTGAGTTATATCAGACATTCTGTATTCAACCGGGTTTTCAATAGTAAAGATGTTAATTTCGCTATTATTAAAATACTTGAGCATTCCGAAGAGTGTTGTAGTTTTACCGGCTCCGGTTGGGCCTGTAACAAGAATCAGACCATATGGCTCGTCTAGAACCGATTTGAGTCTTGAAAGATCGTCTTCAAAGAATCCTATGTTGTCGAGGTCGTATTTAGACTCTCTTTGCAGCAGTCTCATTACCGCTTTTTCACCAAGCAAACTTGGAACAGTGCTGACGCGGAAGTCTACTTCGTTATCTTGCATCTTAACTTTAAGTCTTCCGTCTTGAGGCATTCTTCTTTCAGCGATATCCATGTGAGAGAGAATTTTAATTCTGCTTATAAGAGGTGCTATCAAGCTTTTAGGGCCGGTCATAGCATCGTGCAGTATACCGTCGATTCTGAACCTTACGAGCAGGTTTTCTTCTCTGGGTTCTACGTGAATATCTGATGCGCGCTTGAGAATTGCTTGTTTAAAAACCGCATTAAGGAATTGTACAACGGCACCTTGTTCAGAAGTTTTTCTTGCGAGTTCAAATCCGGTGTCTTCTTGGGCAAGCATTTCTGCTCTTTTAAGAGATTCTTCACCGCCGACCGAGAAACCGTCCCATGAGTAGAGTTGTCTTGTCGCAAGCTCTATTTGGCTTTTAGGAGCAATTAAAACTTCAAGCTTGCACTGGGTTAAAAAAGCAAGCATATCGGTAGCCATAATATCGAATGGGTCGGCCATAACAACTGTAAGGCGGTTTCCATCGCGCTTATATGGTATAATTTTATTTTGTTTTGCTAAATCTTCGGGAATAAGCGAAAGAAGCTTTGCGTCTACCTTAATGTTTGTAAGGTCGACGACAGTTGTTCCGAGAACTTCAGCCCAGAGATCCAGAATTTGTTTTTCTGACAAAAACCCGAGTCTTATTATTGCGTCTTCAAGCTTCTCGAGTGTTTGCGCTTGAATTGTTTTAGCTTTTTCGAGCTGTTCAGGTGTAATCAAGCCCTTTTTGATCATTAGGCTTTCAACATTTTGTTTATTTGAATTATTACTCTTATTGCTTTTGCTTCCTGTATTGCTCATTGTAATCTCCGATTAATCAGGGTTGTCAGTAATTTCGACTCGATAACTTCTTCGTTCAAGGGCTTCTGTATCATTTTTTGTTTCGGGGTAACCGTAAAAATCGAATTCCACGTATCCATAACGTTTTGGATGGAATTCAATCTTAACCTTATCACCTATTTTGGTTAATCTATGAATGTCGATTCTGTTATCGTTATATTTATATCTTATTTTCCATGAAAGTTCTTTTGTTTTAGCGTATCTTGGCAGTTCTATTTCGAACAGCACATTTATTTTAACCTTAAGAGTTTTTGATGATTCAACTTTAGGCGGCAATAGGCGAACAAAGCAGTCTTCAGTGACCAAAGTTCTGGGTTCGATTACCACCATTCCTCTGGCGGAATAAACGCCCAGAGGTAAAGGTTCGCCCCATTTATCAACTGATCTCCATGATATTTTTTTTGTTTTTGTCTCCCCTCTTTTGAGAGGCACCGAGTATGCTCTTTCTTCCCAGGTTAGTCCTTGCGACCATCTAAAAAGCTGTGTTTTATTATGAAAAACGGCTAAATCCCATTGCTGGCCGGTATTATAGAGAAGTCTGAATGGTTTGTCGGAACGATTTTTAACTGTTATTGTAAAAGTTGCAACTTCTCCGGCATGTATTTCGGGGCTATCCGGAGTAATATAGTAAGTAAGCTGAGGGTGCCTTCCGTATGCAAAATTGCTTGAGGCTTCTGCCTGAGGCATTAAAAACACAAAATAAACAATAAGTATAATTAAAAAGGTATGCGAATGTTTCATATTGTTAATATTACACTACCAAATTTAATGTGCAAAGTATATTTTTAAGAAAGGAATAATTAGATTGCTTAATTGACAGTTTTGCATTTGATTCTTATACTTGTGATTATCGAGTTAAAAAACAGCTTGTGGGTACACCCACGGAGGGCAATATTTATGGAATTATTCAACAAAAGAGCAGTAAGACAGTATTCGATTGCAACAGTTTTAATGTTTATATTTTCGATATTTGGCGGGTATATGCCGACTGCAAGCGCCGCCGATGTTACTATACAGGTTGACGGAACAGCTTCACTTGAAGCACTTGGCACTGTTATACCTCAGGTAAGCAATCTTCAAAGCAAGATTCAGAGTGCCCAAAGCACAGTAAAGAGCCTTGAAGCTGTTTGCACACCCATTCACGATGCCGTATTGCCCACAAATATGGAAGCCATGAGCATAGCAGAGCGCATGAAGGCAATTATTACGAATGCAAAATCTGTTTTGGGAAACACTCTTGAAAGCTCAACAGCCTCAGCAAAGGCTAAAGTAGCGCAAGGAGCTTCCCTTTCATCGCTTTCCAGAGAAGAACAAATAGCATTTGGTGTTGAGCAACTTGGTGCACAGGCAGCCAAACTTGAAACTAACGGCAACACCTCCGGCTTGGTATTGAAGGTAAAAGAAGTTCTTCAAAATGTAAAATCAGTTTTGAATCGTGTTGTTACCGCTGTAAGAGGCAAAATTTTCGAAGTTGGTCAAAAAGCCGGTTTGATTGATGAAAACAAGATTTTTGAAGACGGCAAAGTAATTGATAAAAGCGAAAGTAAATATGGTGCTAAAAAGCAGATGTCTGATGAAAATCCGAGCGTAGTTGCATCGGGAAAAGCTGCTGAAAAGCCCTCTTTCTCAGGCAAATTGGCTAAAGGCGTAAGCGATGGTGTTGATGCGGCAAAATCTTCTTTAAAAAGCAGTTTTTCGTTTTCGAATTTGCTGACAACAACAACTGTAGCCGTTGGAACGAACTTGGCCATCGACGTAATAAACGGCAACAAGCCTTCATTAAAAAAAGCAGTAAAATCTGTAGCCAGCCTTGAATTTGCAGGCAGCGTTGTCGGTTCTGCACTTGGTGCTGCAGGCGGTCAATTTGCCGGCACATTGGTAAAGACTTTTGTTCCCGGCATCGTTGGGAATCTAATAGGCTCGGTCATACCGGTAATGTTCTCTTCAGCTTCCGGTCAGCTTTCAGCAAACTTAATTACCGGCATTAAGAATGGAGAATTTTCTGTAGCCAAAGCCTTTGCTCAAATCGACAAGGTTGATTTAATCGGTTCATCAATCGGTTCAACAATAGGTATGACCTTAGGCTCTGCAATTCCGGTTGTTGGAACAATCATCGGCGGGATCGTAGGCGGCTTCTTAGGTAGCAAGATTGCCAAATGGATCACGGGCGGTTCTAAAGGTCAAGTCAGCAATGGCCAAGGGATAAGTGCTGTTGGAAATACAATGAACGTTATTCCGGCAGGCGGAATAAGCATTGGCGGTTCAGCTAACGTAGGCAGCGGTGACACAGGCGTTGTTGCAGCAGGCGGTGCAGCAGGTTTCAGTCCGAATTTAAATATATCGCAACAGTCAAAAGGCAACACCAAAGCAATTGAAAATGCTCGCGATAACTACTATAACGCTTATCTTGAATATAACCGCTTAATTCAGGCCAATGACATTGAAGGCGCCAAAATAATGTTTAAGCAATTAAAAGTATATTCTGATGAATATTCTGAGTTAAAGAACAATTTGAACAAGTAAGTATTTCTTTTGTACCATCTCACACTTTTCCCTCTCATCTGAGAGGGATTTTTTTATGTAAACAAGTCAGTTAACGAACTCTGAAAATATTTTTTCCATATCGGCTTTTGCCAATTCAAGATCGTCGTTAACAATGGTGTATTTATACTTTTCTTTGTAGTTAAGCTCTTTGCGGGCATTTTCGAGGCGATTTTTAAGCGATTTTTCGCTGTCCATGTTTCTTTTTCGAATTCTATTTTCAAGTTCTTCAAAAGAAGGCGGCAAAATAAAAATCATAATTGCTTGCGGGTATTCGCCATGTATTTTCATGGCGCCTTGAACATCAATATTTAAAACAACGTGTCTGCCGTTATCCATTTCGTCGAGCAAAAATTTTCTGGGTGTACCATAGTAATTACCATGAACAGACGCCCATTCTGCAAAAGCATTTTGTTTTATCGCATTTTCAAATTCTTCAGAAGTGCAAAAATTGTATTCTTGCCCATCAGTTTCACCGCCACGAGGGGTTCTAGATGTAGTCGAAATTGAATAAACCACTTTTGGGGCAAACTTTTGAACTATATGATTGCACAAGACAGTCTTGCCAACCCCAGATGGCCCGGAAACGATAAATAAATAACCCTTTCGGGATTTATTGTCTTTGTCATTCATAGATTAGAAATTACTTTTTTTTGAGAATCAAAGACTTGCCTGTCATTGATTCAGGTTGTTCCAACCCCATCAGTTCAAGCACTGTCGGAGCTATATCAGAAAGCTTGCCGCCGCTTCGTAATTCGATTGATGCTCTTGATAACAGACACAGAGGCACAGGATTAACGGTGTGCTCTGTAAATGGTTCGCCTGTTTCATCACTGACCATTTTTTCGGCATTTCCGTGGTCTGCGGTTATTATGCAACTGTATCCAAGGTCGTATGCAACCGGAATAACTTTTGATATCACCGAATCAACGGTATTAACAGCTTTAACAGCTGCTTCCATTATACCGGTATGCCCCACCATATCACAGTTTGCAAAGTTTACCAATATAAAGGGGTAGTCGCCATTTTTGATTTTCTCAACTAAGTAATCACAAACTTCAAACGCCGACATTTCGGGTTTAAGATCGTATGTTTTTACTTTTGGCGAAGACACCATATATCTTTCTTCTTTTGGGAAAGGCGTTTCGTATCCGCCGTTTGCAAAGTAGGTTACGTGAGCGTATTTTTCTGTTTCTGCCAGTCTGAGCTGAGGCAAATCATTTTTAGAAATAACTTCACCGAGAACGTCTGTAAGTCTTTGCGGAGGGAATGCCACCGGGAACTTGAATTCATCGGCATAATGAGTAAAGCTAACATACTTTACTTTCATTTCTTTTCGCTGAAATTCCTTAAATTCAGGCAAAGTGAACACTTTTGTAATCTCGCGCATTCTGTCAGCTCTAAAGTTAAAGGCCAAGATTCCGTCGCCTTCATCAATAAGAGCAACCGGAGCATTATTTTCTTCGATTATCACAGGAACCACAAATTCGTCTGTAACGTTAACTTTGTAAGAGGCTTCCATTGCAACGACCGGGTCAGGGGCACGGTTGCCGACACCTAATACCATCGCCTGATAAGCTTTTTCTACTCTTTCCCAGCGATTGTCTCTGTCCATTGCATAAAATCTGCCTGAAATTGAAGCAATTTTACCAACGCCAATTTTTTGCGCTCTTTCGACAAGTGACTTAATAAAATGAACACCGCTTGTAGGAGCTGTATCTCTGCCGTCTGTAAAGGCATG
Organism: Candidatus Rifleibacteriota bacterium; assembly: GCA_028689875.1. Lineage (GTDB taxonomy): Bacteria > Muiribacteriota > Ozemobacteria > Ozemobacterales > Ozemobacteraceae > MWDD01. Next base: position 20,072 of record JAQVCG010000039.1, read on the forward strand.
TATAAATACTTTTGTCAGGCCTTTCATTTTGGCCAATTCTAGTATTGCTTCGATATGATCAATATGACTATGAACGCCGCCGTCAGAGACGAGACCATACAGATGCAAAGATTTGTCTTCGGCAATAAGCTCTTCTATAAGTTCATTAATAGCTTTATTTTCAAAAAACTCTTCGTCTTCGATTGATTTGTTGATGCGGGTAATATCTTGATAAACCACTCTACCGGCGCCGATATTCAAGTGTCCGACTTCTGAGTTGCCCATCTGACCTGCTGGCAGGCCAACATCAAGGCCGGAAGCGGCTATTTTCGTAAATGGACGTTCATGAAACAGCTTATTGATAAATTCAGGATTAGCCTGAGCAATTGCGTTGCCTTCGGTGACATCGGAGCAACCGAAACCATCTAGAACAACAAGTAAAACTTTGGATTTAATTTCCATTTTATAAACCTTATCAAAGATTTTCATCAACTTATGATTTCGCGATTATACCCGCGAACTTCCATAATTGTCAAATTCTAATAATTTATAGGACATTATGCTTCCCTCAAACACCGACATTTTCTAACCAACAACAAAGCAATCTTAAAAGCTATTACCAGCATGATCAGTGAAGAAAACATAGTAAATAATGTGTGAGATAAAAAATGCTCGCCTCTCAACATCTGGTATATTCCGGCAACCCATCCGGCAATCATGCCAAGAGCATAAACATAAGTTTTGCTTTTCTTCTCTCTATATAGAAAAATCAAGCCTAATAAGGCGAAGCCTGTCGTAGCATGTCCTGCAGGAAACCCCTTGGCACGCTTTACCTGAA
>JAQVCG010000123.1 GCA_028689875.1 Candidatus Rifleibacteriota bacterium
TTTAAAATAGCTTCAGCTTCACCCGGCCCTAAAAATGAGCCGGCAATAAATGGATTATCTTCAACCGCATTACAGAAAACCACCAATTTTGCGCAAGCCAAGCCATTTTTATCGGCAGATCTTTGTGCTGCTTCTTTAACAACTTCGGCCATTCGATAAACGCCATCCATGTTTATTCCGGCTTGAGAGCTGCCTATATTAACGCTTGAACAGACTCTTTCGGTATTACATAAAGCATCTGCGATTGAATTAATAAGTATTTGGTCGCCGCGAGAAAACCCTTTTTGAATAAGTGCAGAAAACCCGGCAACATAATCTATGCCAAGCTCTTTTGCAGCTCTGTCAAGTGCTTTTGCAACGGGAACCGCTGTAGGTTCGGTAAAAGCAGAGGCCAAAAAGGAAACAGGGGTTACCGAGATTCTTTTGTTTACAATTGGAATACCATAGCGTTTTTCGAGAGTTCGTGCAGTAGGCACTATATCGCGGGCCACTCGCACGACTTTTTCATAAACTTTATCGGCACACCTGTTAACATCAGAATCAGCACAACTCATCAAATTGATTCCGCATGTGATGGTACGAATATCAAATGTTTCGACACCTACCGCACTAATGGTGTCAATTACTTCTTCTAAAGAGAAAAGCATTTTTTATTCCTCCGTCACAGTCTATGCTGAAATCTAAAAACATCTTCGTGCTGTATAAAAGTCTTCACCTGCAATCGATCAGAAACAGCTTGCATTCTGTTTTGAAACTCTTCGAAACTGCAATTTGCAGCAGCAAAGTCAGTCATCATCATAAGAGCAAAATAACCTTGCATAATTTTTTGGCTAACATCTTCTACGTTAACGTTTGAATCTGCTATTGCTCGGGTTATACCGGCTAAGATACCGGGTTTGCTTATTCCCAGAACCGTAATAACAACCTGTTCTTTTTTGTTTTCCAATGTAAAACCTCGCGGTAGATATTTTCAAGACAATATATCAGATAACTTCAAGTATTTAAACTTTTTGTTTTATCATCGTTTACAGCTATTTCAACTCTGTTTCGCCCATTTTTTTTACATACATATAAAGCATCGTCTGCCATTTTAATCATTTCTGTTGCAGTATTAGGGCTATTTAACGGAAAGGAACTGACTCCTACGCTTATAGTAACCTTTAAATCACCTGTAGGTCCGCTAAAAACAGCGTCTTGAACACTTTGTCTTAATCTTTCAGCAAATAGCATAGCTCCATCAGGTTCGGTTTCAGGCAATATTACAGCGAACTCCTCTCCGCCGTATCTTGCTGCTATATCTGTGTCTCTTACACTTTTTATAACAATTTTAGCAACTTCTCTCAGAACCATATCGCCGGTTTGATGACCATAGGTATCGTTGAATTTTTTAAAATGGTCAATATCTGTCATTAAATAAGACAACGACTTGCCATAACGTCTTGCACGCCTGAATTCTTCTTCAATTTTGGCTTGAAAATGCCTTCTGACAACAAGTCCGGTTAATCCATCAATTGTTGCCAAATTATAAAGCCTTGCCTTTTCAATAACAACCGCCGCCTGATTAGCCATAGTGAGCGCTGTTTGAAGATCTTCGTTATTAAAACGCCCTTCAATTCTATTTACGACATTCATAACACCTATTGGAATATCGTTGATTACCAAAGGAACACAAATCATGCTTTTATAATTATCTCTTTCGGAGTCTCTGAATTCAAAAGATTTATCTTTTCTGATGTTCTGTATTAGTCTTGGTTTTCCGCTGTTAAATACTTCACCGGCTATGCCTTTGCCGCTTTTAAACTGATTTCGCAAATTGCTATCTATTTTGATTTCGCCATTTACCCCATAAATAACCGATTTTTCAACCAATTCTTCGTATTTTTCATCCAGCAAAAAAATGGAGCCTCTTTGTGCGTTGAGCACCTGAACTCCGCGGCTAACTATTGCATCTAGGGTTTTTCCTAAGTCTCCCATGAAACTGACAGCTTGGGTAACTTCGTTTATTATAGCCAATTCCCTGACTTTTCTGGCTAAATCATAGTTCTTTTCGCGCAAAGTCTGAAACTGCTGTATAAGTCTTGTTAATGCCCATTGAATAGGAACCATAAACAAAATAGGAGTTATTTCTATGACAATATCGAAATAAAACATTAAAAGCGCGGCAACTGACCATAAAATTGCAGAAAGCAAAGTTAATATATCAAAAAAGAATCTTCGTGATTTCCATAGAGCATAAGCAATAGTCAAAGCGAAGATAAATATGACAAGAATTGTCGTTGTTGTAGAATTTCTTGTCAAAAATCTTCGGCTTAAAATATTATGAAGCAAATTAGCGTGTATTTCTACTCCGGAGATGGCACCAAATGGTGAAAACTTGACGTCTTCAGAAATACCTTTGGCTCTGGTGCCTACTAATACCAGTCTATTTTCGAAATATCTGTCGGGAAATCTTCCATTGAGGGCATCTGCGTAGCTTATTTCATCGAAATGATGTGTACTTCCCGCATAGTTTATCATGTAGGATTTAAGTGTTTCGCCGGCTTCGGGTTCATAGGATTCATGGAAAGGCAACAATCTGTCGCCAACCATCATTCCATACTTTTCTATTGATGGAGTTATATTCAAATAGGCTGAAGCCGCTGCTATACCGAAAATATAGCTTCCGAAATCACCTGCAGGTTTGTAAAGCAAAAGTTTTCTGATTACTCCGTCGGGATTAAGAGTCTTATACTCTAAGTCTATGAATCCTTCAAAGGGCATAGCCGTTTGCAATGCTTTGCAGGGTCGATCGGGCACTATTTTTTCGATCATTTCGAATGTTTCTGGATCAAGCACATACTTTTTGGTTATAACCAAAGGTAAAACCACATTCTTAAACGATTGAATTTGCTTTGCAAATTCTAAATCGTCCTCACACCCGATTAGTGAGTCTTCGGTGAACATAATATCAAAAGCAACTGTTTTGGCTCCTGCATTTTTTAAAACAGAAAGAAGCTTTCCGTGCTGCTCTCTTTTCCATGGCCAATTACCTAATTCATTAATGCAATCATCGGTTATATTTACCAAAACTATGTATTGATTTCTCGGAAGCTCTCCCCTTTGCTTAAACCTAAAATCTATTGTTGCATTTTCAAAGGTTGTAAACTTTCCGAAATAAAACAGCAACGAAAAAGTAAGTGCAAAAATCAATGCCATTATGAATTCCCATAAGGGAATAAGAGACGATGGTTTTTCTGCCAGCTTAATTATTTCACCGGAGCTAAGAATATTATCAGATCTATTCATGAGAGGTATTATCGATTTTCAGTCATTTGCGCTCGCAATTTTTTAATTTCACTGAACGCTTCGTGGAACATCTTATCGGTTCTTGGTAATAGCTTTAAAGCTTCTTTATAGTTCTTAATTGCTTTATCAATTTTATTACTGTCGCGGTAGTTATCGGCACGAGTTTTATATAGTTTACCAAGCTTTTTTCTTGATTCTACGAACTTATCTTCGTATACATTTTTGCTGTTATAAGCCGGTGCCAACGGGTCAACAGCCACATAAGAAGAATATAGGTCTAATGCTTCTTCATAGTCTTTTACTGCTTTTTCCCAGGCAGCCGAATTTTCTATTTCGTCTGTTTGTGCGTCTGTTTCTTCAACATTTACGCTGATTTTTTCATTAATTTTATCAAGGAATTTTTTGTAAACATTATCTTTTTTGTCTATAAGATTAATTGCTTTTTGTAATAATGTTGCTGCCAACGAAAATTTCTTTCTGTGGTAAGCGCGGTCAATTTTTAGTAAGTAAGGTCTGATAATATTTCTTCTGCATTCAGTCAAAGAGGTTTTTAGAAACACTACGTATTTATGATCTTCCGGAAGATTAGCAACAACTTTATATGCGGCTTCATATTCAAGAATAGCTTCAGCATAATTTCCGGATTCTTTAAAGTCGTTTCCTCTTTCTACTAATGAATTTATATCTATATACAACTTATAATCGCCGCTTTTTGCTTTTGCCTTATCTAATTGTTTTTTAGCTCTTTCTAAAAAATCAATATTTTCTTCAGGTGCAAGTCTTATAGCTTCTTCAAAATGCTCTATAGCTAGTTCCCAGGATTTTGTATAAACAGCTGCTTTTCCTTTTTCGTAGTTAGCTTTGGCAAGTTTTTCGTCCATGGCTTTGAGTTTATCTTTAGCTGTATTCAGCAGTTCATCTTTTTCTTTTGATGATTCTTTAGTGTTTTCCAATTCTGAAACTGCGCTCAAATATTCATTTTTAGCCAAACCGTATTCGCCTATT
>JAQVCG010000124.1 GCA_028689875.1 Candidatus Rifleibacteriota bacterium
GTAATGCCTGGTTTCGCTGGCGCAAAACCAGGCACCGGGCAAACCGCTCGCGCAATTATCGCGCCGGCATCGTGCCGTCACGATAATTGCTTTGCTCACTGTCTGATAAACGCGTTTATCAGACTTGGCCCTTTACATTGCGCCTCTCCGGCCTCTGCCTGCCGGGGGCCCGGCAGGTCCGGCTTTACATAACAAAACGTTATGCAAACTTGCCAGGGGTAATGATGAGCCGCACGCCGCTAACGCGGCTACCGCCCTAAAAAGGCACACGGCCCGCGTCCTGTCGAGGTGCCAGGGCTCCGGCAGCTTCGCCGCCTCCACACCTGCCACCTCCCGGAAAGCCCTTCGGGCTTCCGCAGGTCGCTGCAATGCCCAGCTGCCCCGGCCAGGTTTCTACTGTTGTCATTTATTGTCATCGTTCCAACCTGGTTGCGCCTCAGCGCCACAGTCGCCGCGTCATCTGGACATTGGGGCCGTGTGCCAAACGGTTCCAAAGAAACTGTATAAAATGGCGCAATCCCTCCCACCGGCCCCCAGGGGCCTCCTTTTTCATTACAGGCAAAAACTTGATTTTTATACTGTTTAAGCCTAAATTGCTGCTGAGTTTTGTTCTTTTTTTCTGGCCATACAAGCAAACAGTGCTTAATGCAAAATTTGCTTGTATGTTTATTGGTTTTTTTGTATAATTCTTTCATGATAAAAATTAAACAAAATGACTCCGTTGTTTGTGGTCTCCAAAAGCGCATTGAAACTCTTTACGATCATTTATATGCGAATGCTTCGTTTAGAACACCTTCAGGTATCAGTAATGAAGTTGGTAAAATTCTTCATACAGGCCTTTTTCGAGAAAGCGTGCTGAAAACCAGCCCTGCATTTGTATTTGATGAGTCACTTTGGCGTGTTTTTAATGCTGGTTTTTCTAAAGAGGGATTAGCTTATTCATCGGTAATAAAGCGTGACTTTATCCAAATGAATAAGGTTTGGCAGCTTTACGAGAAAGAGGCAAAAATCGAGTTAAATGATTTTGATCTTTGTTTTACATGTTATCAGTTATCTTCTCTTACCCTTTCTGACCCGGTCAAGGATATTCCAGGGGATACATTGGAAATTATCCGAAGTCAGTGGGTTAAGAGAATGGGTGGTCAATTTTTTACAGATCAGCATGTGACATCGCTTGCAATGAAATTGTTAGATTTTAATCCCCTTGCCGGGGAGGATCTTATAGATATTTGTGCTGGCACGGGAGGTTTTCTTCTTGCTGGCCTAAATCACATTCGTTTTATGATAGAGGACAAATTCAGCGAGGAAGAAGTTGAGACTGAAACAATAAAAGTTGCTTGTAAAGCTTTACATGGCCAAGAAGTAGATTCTGAAGTCGCAGAAATTGCTAACAGCACATTACAAGCTCGTCTTGGTAAAAATGCCAAGGGGTTAGTAATTTCGGGCGATTCATTAGCTTATAAAGCTTTTACTAAAAGTTCTGGGAAAAAAATCTCATTTGACTCTCACCTATGTGCTGCTTCTAACCCTCCTTTTGGGACAAAAATTACAATCAAAGATCCTCAAATTTTGGAACAATTTGAGCTTGCTTCTCGCCCAAATAGTTCTCAAAAATTGTTGTTCCCTGGCCAATTAAAACCAACAGCTCCTGACATTCTCTTTCTAGAACGTAATATTCGAATGCTTGTGCCTGGTCGAGGTCGTCTGGCCATAGTTTTACCGTATCAAATTTTATCAGGTCCTAAAACTCAGTTTGTTAGAGAATGGCTTCTCCGTAATGTTAACATTTTAGCCGTTATTGATCTGCCAGATGAAACATTCCAGCCCCATACTGGTACAAAGACCTCTTTATTAGTAGTCCAACGTCGGCAAAAGCCTCTTTTAGAGTTAACGACTGATCTTCCAGATTACAAGATTTTTATGTCTATACCGCGATGGATAGGCCATGATAGACGTGGCTATCCCGTATATGCAAAAACACCTGATGGAAAAACAAAAGATGTTGTTCTAACTGATTTGCCGGATGTTGGCTTAGCATTTCAAGCTTTTAAACGCAATGATGATTTTAGAGCAATTCACGAGTTTAGCTTTTCAATTGATTCATCTACAATTTTCAAAGATCCACTTTTAAGACTGAATGCCCTATTTCATAGGCCCGCGCTTGAAACCAAAGAAAATTGGTCTGATTCTTTAATTGAAAAGGGTTGGTCTTTTGTTAAATTGAAAGACGTAACAAAAAGAGTTTTTTATCCTGGGCGTTTTAAACGGAATTATGTTGACTATTTCCCTGGTGCAGTGCCTTTCTTGGGTGGTTCAAATATTACAGAATTCTTAGCAACTAAAGATAAATGGTTGAGCCCAAATGATCCAAAATTAGCTGATTTACGCGTTCAGGCTGGCTGGTTATTAGTTACAAGAAGCGGCACGACTGGTATTGTTTCGTCGGTCCCAGACTCATGGGATGGTTTTGCTATGTCAGAACATATTATTCGTATAATTCCTGACCCTGAAAAATTGGACCAGCACTATCTTTTAGCTTTTCTTCGCAGTCGCCATTGCCAAGAACAAATTGCTCGCGGTGTTTTTGGGTCAGTAATTGATGAAATTACTCCTCAAGCAATTGCGGATCTGGAAATTCCAATTCCCAAATCAAAGAAAGCACTTGATAAGGTTGCAGCGCAAATTCAAGAAGGTGAAAAATCAAGAAATCTTGGTATAGTTCACTTCATGTCGGGCTCGGAGTGCTTTGAGCAAATGCTTAAGGCCTAAGAGTATGCCGTGTTTTATGCTTCGTGACAATTTCTTCCATTAACTTAATAAGTTCTGCTAGCGTCAAGTTTCCTTGCAATTGGTTACTCCTTGCTAGCATTAGGAAGGTGTTTTGTGGTTCGTGTCGTCCGCCTCTGTCTAATGGCACAAGATGGCCGGACTGGATACTTCTAGCCTCTCTTACTACTTCGTGAAAATCTATAGGTATAAGCTGAATTGGGTCTAAATACGCACCCGGCTGTATTGGGTGTTCGGTTAACCAGTTAAAATAGTCTCCAAAACCGTTGTTTGGTAGTTTTGGTGCGTTTTCTAGTGACAGCGCCTGTAGGTAATATTTTGCTTCTACTAATGTGGCATTAACTTCAGTTGCATAAAATTTATGATCTACCGGTAGCAGCCAGCGGTTAATACGATTGCCATCGGCACCGTCTTGCGGTCTACCAGGCACTCTGCTTGACGTTGGCTTCCAAGGTGCCGATCTTCTTCCAGCATCTCTGAACTTTGTGGTTATACGTAAAATTTGCCGAGCTGGGTGTTCAGCTCCTTCTGTTGTTTCTTTGAAGACTTGTATTAACAATTTTAACAATTCTCTGGCCTGATCGCTGTTAATCGCATTTTTGTGTTTTGCCAGAGTTATTATTTTAGCAATATCTGTTTCTATAGTCATCTTTGTTCCTTTTTTGTGCCTTGTTTTAGTGCCTTAATGATTTGCAAAGGGTTAACTCCTATGGCTTTTGCTACTTCAAGAAACTCGACAATGTCTATTCTTCTCTCACCCCTTTCATACTTGGAAACAAAAGATTGGGGTCTGTTAAGCTTTTTAGCAACTTCCCCCTGACTCAATCCTGCTTCTTTTCGAGCTTCAACAATAAGTTCTCTGAATCGGTTATATTTCTCTGTAAAAATCGATTTTCTTGTATCTGCCAATTTGTCGTACCCTCCGTGTGTTCATAAGAATAAACCTGTTTTAGGTTTTAACCCAAAACAGGTTTATTCTTATGTGGCTTGGTCTTTTCTACCAAAAGGTTACGATCGATTTATTTTGTTTGTTCGTTTATAAGTTTTTGGTATTGCTTTTTCCAGCTTTTTGGTGGGGCAAGACATAATGAATCGGCTCTTACAAACGCACAAACATCATCCAGTAAGTTTTTTGAGCAAATAGAAGGGTTTGTGTGCCGGCAACCAACTGTTTGATTTGCTGTATCACCTTTTCTTAAGGGTGCGTGATAGGCATTCTTGCATTTTACATTGGTTGCCATTGTCAATTCCCCAGATAAGGGGTTTCAAATTGTGATCTATTCATTTAGCACAAACGTGAATCTTAAGCAATTTAAGCAGGGTTATTTTAGCCCACATCTCCCCACCCAAAACCCTTATGTACCAAAAATCCCATTCACGATCATTTCAACCCAATTCACGTAAAAATAAACCCGATCGGCTTTTAGAAGAACATCAAAAACAAAA
>JAQVCG010000040.1 GCA_028689875.1 Candidatus Rifleibacteriota bacterium
AGTTCACCGCCGTCGCAATCACCCAATAGCATAAACAAATTTTATGCAAATTAACTTTATGCGCAAACTACCTAAAAAGGGGTTGCGAAGCCTTCAAAGTTGCGGTACACTTGCCACAACAATTTTATCTCAATTGAGACAAAGGATTAATTCCATGAATACTTATCGCACTCATACATGTGGTGAACTTCGCGGTTCAGACGTAGGCAAAATAGTAAAGCTTTCCGGTTGGATACACAGAAAACGAAACCTTGGCGGAGTTTTATTTATCACTCTGCGTGATAACTACGGAATAACTCAAATACTTGCTGCCCCCGATACAAAAGTATATGAAGATTTTAACAACATGAGAGTCGAATCTGTCGTCACAGTTGAAGGAAAAGTAATCAGCCGAGGCGATAATATAAACAAAGATATGCCAACCGGGGAAATAGAAGTAGAAGCTAACTCGGTTATAATGCAAAGCGCCTCAGACGTGCTTCCATTCCAGATTGCCGATGAAGATAATTCACCCGAAACAACAAGACTCACTTATAGATTTCTCGATTTAAGAAGAGAAAAACTGCACAAAAATATTCTGCTCAGATCAAAAGTTATCTCATCTATCAGACGCAGAATGATCGAAATGGGATTCGTAGAATTTCAAACCCCTATTCTCACCAGCTCTTCACCGGAAGGTGCCAGAGACTACCTTGTGCCAAGCAGATTATATCCCGGCAAATTCTACGCTTTGCCACAGGCCCCACAACAGTTTAAACAGCTTTTAATGGTATCCGGATTCGACAGATATTTCCAAATCGCACCATGCTTCAGAGATGAAGACGCCAGAGCAGACCGCTCTCCCGGCGAATTTTACCAGCTCGACGTTGAAATGTCTTTTGTAACACAAGAAGACGTCTTTCAACACCTTGAAAAGCTATTTATCGGCCTGTTTACAGAGCTCTCTGATTGGAAAGTAACTTCTCCAACTTTCCCAAGAATAACCTACGACGATGCCATGAACAAATACGGTTCAGATAAACCCGACCTCAGATACGGCTTAGAAATTGAAGACCTGTCTGACATTTTCGCAAAATCTGACTTTGCTCCATTTAAAAGCACCGTTGAAAACGGCGGAGTTGTCAGAGCAATTTGCGTTGACAACGTAGGTGATAAATCAAGAAAGTTCTTCTCAAACCTTGAAGATTTTGCAAAAGAAAACGGCGCAAAAGGCTTAGCAACACTTATTTTCACCGATACAGAAATTAAGGGAAGCCTAACAAAAGCTCTTTCAGACACAACAAAACAAAGTATCAAAGAAAAAATGAACGCAAAACCCGGCTCAGCAGTTCTGTTTGTGGCCGATGAAAAAATCAAAGCCTCGGTTATCCTCGGAAAAGTCAGAATTAAACTGGCTGACGAACTAGACTTAAGAGAAAAGAACAGCTTCAGATTCTGTTGGATAGTAGATTTCCCGATGTTTGAAAAAGACGAAGAAACCGGACAAATCGTATTCAGTCATAATCCATTCTCAATGCCACAAGGCGGTATGGAAGCTCTTATGACAAAAGACCCGCTGACAATTAAAGCTTATCAATATGACATAGTATGCAACGGCGTTGAATTAAGCTCCGGTGCCATAAGAAACCATCTTCCCGAAATTATGTATAAGGCTTTCGAAATCGCCGGCTACGACAATAAAGTTGTCGACGATAAATTCGGAGGCATGATTAAAGCTTTTAAGTTCGGAGCTCCCCCGCACGGCGGAATCGCACCCGGAGTTGACCGCATTACAATGCTTTTGGCAAATGAACCGAACATTCGCGAAGTTATTTGCTTCCCAATGAACCAGAACGCACAAGACCTTCTAATGCAGGCACCCTGCACGCCAACCGAAAAACAGCTCAAAGAACTGCATTTAAAGGTGGTAGAAGACTGATTAAATACTTAAGACTATTCGGTATTTTTTTCAAGATTGGCGCATTTACCTTGGGGGGTGGTTATGCAATGCTGCCCCTCATTCAAAACGAAATTGTTGAAAAAAATAACTGGATAAAAGAAGATGAATTTTTAGAACTGCTGGCAATGGCACAATCGGCTCCGGGTCCGATTGCTGTTAATGTTGCTGTATTTGTGGGCTATAAATTAGGCGGATTGCACGGAACAATAATTACGACTTTAGGCACTATTCTGCCTTCATTTATAATAATACTTTTGATTGCAATATATTTTAAAGATATCCGCTCAAACACCTATGTTGAAGGCTTTTTTAAAGGCATTAAGCCGGCTCTTGCCGCTCTTATTGCAGTACCCGCCATAAAAATGGCAAAAAAGAATAAGTCAGGAGCAATAGGAATAATTGTAACTCTGCTCTCTTTGTATTTAGTAGCTGTCTTAAACATATCGCCTGTTTGGATAATACTTGCCGCAGCAATGGGAGCGTTTTTTATCAAATGATGATTTATTTAGAGCTATTTTTATCTTTTTTTAAAGTCGGCCTTTTTGGCTTTGGCGGCGGCTACGCAATGTTGCCGCTTATTAAACAAGAAATAGTCGACGCCCCGCATTTATGGCTGACTATGGAACAATTTGCCGACATAGTAGCCATTTCACAAATGACACCGGGGCCAATAGCAATTAACAGCGCCACTTTTGTAGGCTATATAGTTACCGGCAACATTCTAGGTTCAGCTATAGCAACATTAGGAGTCTGTATTCCCCCGTTTATTATAATGCTGCTTCTTTCTAAATTTTATTTTAAATTTAAAGAAAGCAAATATTCTGAAAAAGTTTTCTACATGCTCAAACCTGCTGTAGTAGGCTTAATAGGAGCAGCCGCCATTTCATTGGTTAATAAATCAAACTTTATTGATTATTTCAGCCTTATATTGTTTACAATCGTCTTTATCGGAGCAATAAAAAAAGTTGACCCGATAAAACTAATATTAATAACCGGAATAACCGGAATAATCATTTACGCTTAATTTAATAACAAATCACAAATCGCGACAAGTAGTAATTAAGTCAGAAACGTTAAAGCAAACATTGCCGCCGATTTTTGACTTTATATTCGCATCGTAATCTATAACCACACGTTTAGGCATTATTAATGCCCCTTCTTCGCCTTTTTGGCGATTAAGGGTATCAACACAAAGATTACCGAAAATATTAATGTATTCGCCACCTGTTATGCTGTTTTTAGAATATATAGAGGCTTCTATTTTCGCATTCTGAAGACTTTTATTCACTTTTACTTCGCCATCTAATGCAACAATAGACAAAAATGCTTCAGCATCATCATGAACAACTGTTTCGTCAATGTAAACATCGCCTGTAGTTATAATCATTGCTTGGCCGCCAATTCTTCCGCCAAGATGAACATCTCCCTGAACATAAATAAGACCCATCAGCTTTGCGGGCTTAGAATAAGTTCCAATCACCTTTAGGTCTTTTTCGATAAATTCATGACAGTAATCTTTGGCGTTCTTTTTTATGCGATCAAGCTGCATAGGCTGAAGTTGAGTCGGATTACGCGAAACAAAATCAAATTTGGTGTTTATGGTATAGGGGTCAGAACTCGGGTAAGGAGTTTCTGTAATACCCAACACATATGGTTTTAATTTTTGAAAATATTTAATGATCTCGCCTTCGTAAAAGGTATATTTACTTAAATAGGGGTCATGAAGCTGATTACTGCAAAATAAATACCCAATTTCCGGTCTCTGATGCGAAAAAATCGAGTTATCTTCAAAATAATTTACAATGTCATCAGCCGCAAAAAACGGCAAATATACGTGCAATCGCCCATTTGACCTTATTTTGCCCCAGTGATAGGGGTTTAGTTTCTGAATAGAAGTATCTACAAAGTCTTTTATACGAATGTCAGATACAGACATAACAAGCTTTCTTATGACTTTTAGAGTTCTCATTTTCGTTTCACCCTCAAAAGACATATTACTTGCCAGATTCGGCTCCCAGAAAAATTCATTCGCTGTATTACCTAAGGTTTCCTGAAAAGCATCGCCTGTCTTTTTTACCAATTCGTCAATAAGCCCTTTTAAGTCTCTGACAACGCTCCAGTTGCGACATCTGAATTCACCGTAACGCAAATATTCATCTTTACGCGCTGTAACAAAAAGGGTGTAATTCTCTGCAGGCGGTGTCAAATCGCTTACCTTCAGCTCACGCATAACTTCAATTTTTCGCTCTGCTCTTTTATACTTTCCGACTGCTTCAAAACGCAAATAGCCGTCCCAGCCGCCAAGAGCCTTTTCTGCATAAATCTCTCGTTTTTTCTTTCTGAAGATTTCGAGAGAGCGAGGAATCTCTTCAAGCTCGTCAATATAGCCTTTGAAAGGAGTTGCTCGAACATTGCTGACCTGTATTAGAACCTCTGCGCTTCCGTCTGGAATGATATCACCCTCAGGAATATTGACTCTCATAGAAAAGTTTTCCGCTTTGTCTATGTCTAACAGAGAAAGCAAACGCTCATTTACTTCACCGTTTTCGTATAAAGTCTCTTTAAAAACCTCGCGAACCTTTATCATGGCTTTTTCAACTGCCGCCTCGGCAAGATAATAAGCCTGCATACTTTCGCCTATTCTTGTTGTTTGATATCTCTCGCCAACCATATAATCAATAAGCATCATGCCTAAAATATAGAGAATTCCGACTATCGTCAGAAGCATAAACATCGCACTTCCTTTTGATTTTCTATTTTTAAGCATGATACCTCCGATTATTCTCAGTCTTCGTCTCCTACGTTGATAGGTCTTTCGCCATTAGCGTGCCAATCAAGGTAAGCCTTCACGAAAGGCTCTAAATCTCCGTCCATTACTCCATGGACATCCGAAGTTTTACAGCCTGTTCTCAGGTCTTTAACCATTGTGTAAGGACAAAAAACATAAGATCTGATCTGGCTGCCCCAAGCAATAAGTTTCTGGTCGCCTTGAATGTTTTTAATCTCTTTTTGCTTTTCTTGCTGCTGCAATTCAAAAAGCTTTGCCTTTAACATACCAAGCGCAACGTCTCTGTTCTGATGCTGACTGCGCTCTATCTGACAAGCTACTACTATACCGGTCGGAATATGCGTTATACGAACGGCACTGCTTGTTTTATTTACGTGCTGACCACCGGCGCCAGAACTTCTGAAAAAATCCAGCTTGAGATCATCGTCTCTAATGTCTATATCGATATCATCAGGTAAAATAGGCAACACATCAACAGCCGTAAAGCTGGTGTGACGCCTGGCATTCGAGTCGAAAGGCGATATTCTGACCAATCGATGAACTCCCTTTTCACCCTTTAAATATCCGTAAGCATAAAGGCCTTTTATTCTTAAAGTAGCCGATTTAATTCCCTGTTCTTCTTCTTGTAAATCAAGAACTTCACATTGAAACCCGGCCTTCTCAACGTAACGCTGATACATTCTGAAAAGCATTGAGGCCCAATCAGATGATTCGGTACCGCCGGCGCCCGGCTTAATCGACAGATATGTGTCTGACATATCATATGGCTCTGATAAAAACGTCGTTAGTTCTAACTTATCAATTGAAGCTTCAATAGAACCTAATTGCCCCAATAAATCGTTAAATGTGGCCTCGTCGCCCTCGGCTTCCATTAATTCCATCAATTCTGTCGTATCGTTAAAATCTTTATTGACAGCCTCATAACTATCGCAAGCTTTTTTAAGCTCAGCAATTTTCTGAGTTATCGAAAGAGCACGCGCTCTGTCTTCCCAAAAATTCGGATTCAAAGTCGAAGACTCTAGTTCTTCAATTTCTAACCTTTTATTGGGTAAGTCAAAGATGGCTCCCGATACCGGAAAGCCGCGTTTTTAGTGCACGAATTTTTTCTAAAACTTCGTATTCCACGCATTTTCTCCTGAATTTCAGCGACTTATTCTCATCAGCCGGCTGATTTTGTTTTCTTGTCCTTCATAGGTTCCCGTTACACCGACATTAATAGTTAAACGAGAGTGCTCTAAGTCTACAGATTCCAAGTTAAAATCCGTAACCCGATATTTTGCAATGTTACCCGAAAAGCTTTCATCGGGCGGCACCGCAATATCTTCTAAAAAAGCATTGTACAACATTTTCTTTTCTTTTTCATCTGCATTTTCTAATGCCCGCATGCTTTGCGGACAATGCCGCTGCATTACCTTCAATTTTAACATTAAATGTTCCATACCGCCACGTGCCATAAAATAGGCCTTACGATTTTTCAGCATCTTTTGATAACGACTTCTCGAATTCATCATATTCCACGAAATCGAAGTTATCCATATCCCCAAACAAGCGGTCAAACACAAAATGACCCCCAATGCCATACCACTGTTTTGCCTTGTTTTGATAAGTTTGCTCACAAATCTGCCTTATACGTTAAAAGGTTTAATCTGTGCCTGCCGTTCTTTCCCCACTGCGCAAACACTTCAATCTTTTTATAAGAACTCTCTGCCCGAGCACGCTGAAGCTGCTTAAAAGCCGGGTTTTCAATCGCTGAAAAACTTAGAGGCAAAACATCAACCTTCATCTTAAATTGAACTAAATTTTTAGATATTTCGGAAGGGCGTAAATCAAGTTTGCGCCCATTCGCTCCTTCTATGAGTTTATCGGAAGTTTCACCAACAGGAATAGAAGAAAAATCTAATGCACATGCCAATTCAAGCTTCTTTTCGAGCAAATTTATAACCTGATGGTATTCACCAAGCTCTGAACCGCCCCTTAAATACTCAAACAAAAACATGAAACCGGGCAAAGCAAGCATTGACAAAATTGTCAAAGCAACCATAATCTCTACAAGAGATACGCCAAACCTTGCTTTGCCCTTTATAGCCAGCCCCTTATCGACCGCAGCATTTCTTGTATTTTTTGCCGCTGCCGCATGGACAAGGTGCGTTTCTGTCTGTTGTTTCTTCTGCTCTTGCAGGTGCTTTTGGAACATCTTCGCCTTCTTCGCTACGATTGTAAACCATTTCCTGTTCACGCTGTTCTTGCGCTTCACGCTCTTCAGCCCTTGAATACGTTACCCTGAACAGGTAATAAAGCATATCTTCTTTTATGCCTTCTATCATGTTCTCAAACATTTGATAACCTTCAAGTTTATATTCAACCAACGGATCGCGCTGACCCCAGCTTCTCAAATGGATACCATCTTGCAGATTGTCCATGTTGTGCAAATGATCTTTCCATTTTGTATCAACAATTTGCAGCAACAAAAACTTCTGCATCTGCAAAAAGCCTTCATTACCGATTTCTTTGCGCTTTTCTTCAAGCCTGTCATTAACACGCTTGTTTAATTCTTCAATCAATTCGTCTTTAGCATATGTGCAAAGCTGCCCAGATTCAGGCTTTTTGCCGTCTTTACTATTCAACTTGCCGCCAACGCAATTAATTGGGAATATTCTGTTAACGCTCTCTGCCAAGCCTTCATAATCGTAGTTATCCGGGTCTATTTCAGAGTTTATAAACGAATCAACCATTCCCTGAATAACATCTTCGATCATGTTAAATACATCATCTTCGATTTTTTCTTGTTCAAGAGCTTTTCTGCGTTCTTGATAAATAACAGTTCTTTGTTGATTCATAACGTCGTCATACTTCAACACATGTTTTCGCATGTCAAAGTGATGAGACTCAACCTTGCGCTGTGCACTCTCGATTGATCTGGTTATCCATGGGTGTTCAATGGGTTCCCCTTCTTCCCAGCCGAGTTTTTCCATCCATGATGCTATATTTACCGAACCAAATAAACGCATCAAATCGTCTTCCAACGATAAATAGAACTGGCTGCAACCCATATCGCCCTGTCGTCCCGCGCGACCTCTGAGCTGATTATCAATTCGCCTTGATTCATGTCGCTCTGTGCCCAAAATAAACAGACCACCAGCTTCAATTACACGCCTTTTTTCTTCTTCGCAAAGATTTTTATATTTTGCCAAAGCCGCTTCGTAGGCAGCTCCTTCATCTTGCCCAACTTCATCTTTGGCAAGCATTTCAGGGTTACCGCCCAACAAAATATCAGTACCGCGACCGGCCATATTTGTTGCTATTGTTATGGCACCTTCTCTACCGGCCTGCGCAACAATTTCAGCTTCTTTTTCGTGATACTTTGCGTTAAGAACACGGCATTCAATACCGCGTTTGCGAAGCATAGCCGCAATCAGCTCACTCTTTTCAATAGAAATCGTACCTACCAAAACCGGCTGTTTGCGCTCATGTATCTCAATTATATTATTTACAATGGCCTCAAATTTTTCTTTGACAGTTTTATAAATAACATCGGCCAAGTCTTGTCTGACGCAAGGCTTATTAGGAGGTACAACAATTACTTCGCATTTATAAATTTCGTTAAATTCTTTAGCTTCAGTTTCAGCTGTACCGGTCATACCGGCAAGTTTTCGATAAAGTCTGAAGTAATTCTGGAAAGTAATAGAAGCTAAAGTTTGGTTCTCTTGCTGTATCGGAACCCCTTCTTTTGCTTCAATGGCCTGATGCAAACCATCCGAATAACGTCTTCCGAACATTAATCGACCGGTGAATTCATCGACAATTACAACCTCTTGACCGCGACCGTCTTCACGAGGTCTTACAATATATTCTTTATCTTTATGGAAAAAATGTTTTGCCTTCAAAGCATTTTGCATATGATGAACACTATCCATATTTTTGTCATCATACAAATTCTCGATACCGAGCAGCTTTTCGACTTTTGCAATACCACACTCGGCAACAGAGACACCGTTGTTCTTTTCATCAATGGTGTAATCGACTTCTTCTTTCATTTCACGAGCTATCTGAGCAAATCTGAAATACAAAGAAGTCGCCTTTTCTGCGGGTCCTGAAATAATTAACGGCGTGCGCGCTTCATCTATCAAAATCGAGTCAACTTCGTCCACAATCGCATAGTTATATTCGCTGCGCTGAACGCAGTCAGCCAAACTCAATGCCATATTATCGCGCAAATAATCAAAACCAAACTCGTTATTTGTGCCGTAAGTTATATCTGAGGCATAAGCTTCACGCTTTTCTTCTGCATCTAAGCCGTGAATATTTAAACCGACGCTCATGCCCAAAAATTCAAAAATTTTCCCCATCCAAGCCGAGTCACGACTCGCCAAGTAATCGTTTACGGTTACCAAAAGAGCACCGCGGCCCACAGGAACCATTAAACCTGTGACATCATCAAATATCGGCTCAAAAGTTTTTATATCCTTTTTCTTAGCCAGATCAACCCATCTGGGATTAAGCTCTAATGCATTCAAATACAAGGGAAGGGTTGCTACGAGAGTTTTACCTTCACCCGTTTTCATTTCTACAATTCTGCCTTCGTGCAAAGAAAGACCGCCGAGGATCTGAACATCGTAATGACGCATATTTAAAACACGTCTGCCAGCTTCTCTGACCGTCGCAAAAGCTTCTGCTTTTATACTGTCTAGGGGTTCGCCCTTAAAAAGTCTGAGCCGAAACTTTTCGGTCATACCCGCCAATTCGGAGTCAGACATTTTGACAAACTGCTCTTCAATATCATTAACTTCATTGAGAGTTATCTGTAATCTTGATAACTCACGAGAGTTAAAATCGGGAATAAAAAATCGTATGAGCTTGTAAAGCCATCCGAACATGTTTTAGAACCCCTTTCAAAAATAGAAAGCGCGACCTTAAAGCTAGGTTCGCGCCCTTTGTTTCTTACAGTTTAAACATTGCAGGCTGCTTGCCTGAAATATAAGTTTATTTTTCTTCGGCTGAGATAATTTTTGTTATCTCTTCAACCGAATTGGCTTCCATAAGCCGATTTCGGAACTCTTGGTAGCGAAGCAATCTGGAAAGCCTTGCCAAAGCCTTGAGATATAATCCGCCAGATTCAATTGGCGCTGCAATCAGAAAAACCAAGTTTACCGGACGATTATCAAGGGCATCAAACTCTATTCCGGCTGCAGATCTGCCTACTGCCACTACAACATCGCGCACAGTAGCAGTTCTTGAGTGAGGAATAGCAATCCCCTTGCCGATTCCGGTCGAACCTACCTTTTCCCTTTCCAGGACAGCCTTTAAAAAAGCATCCGCATCGGTTAAGTATCCTGCCACATCAAGCATGTCAACCAATTCTTTTATGGCGTCAAGCTTAGTGGTTGAAGTAAGCTCTAATTTCGTTAGCTTGGGTGATATAAATTCGCTTAGTTCCAAAATAACTCCTTATCTGATTTAATCAGATTTCAGGTTCTATTAGTCCAAAGTTACCATCGCCTCTGCGATAAATAACATTTACTTTATTTGTTTCAGCATTAGAAAATACGAAGAAGTCTTGACCGAAGAGTTCTAATTGTTCTGCTGCTTCATCAGAAAACATTGGACGCATCGGGAAAGTACCGCTTCTGATAATTTTCGGACTGGCTTCGGCCGGTTCGTCTTTTTCAGTTTTTGCTACAAAATCATCACCAAATGAAAGAATTGAGTGAGTAGCCTGTTTGTCGACACCCTTGTTGCTTCTTCTGCGGCCGGTAATTTTTTCTTTGTATTTCTTTACCTGGCGTTCGATTTTTTCAACAACCATGTCGATTGAAGCGTATAGATCTTCTGATGCTGCACGCCCGTGGATTGGGTTACCAACTGCTTTTGCCCATACAGTTACTTCGCAAACTTTGCTTTTTGAAGTATCTTTAGAATCTTTTACAGAGAGAGTAACGTCTACTTCGACTACTTGATCAAAGTATTTTCCGATTGTGGATAATTTCTTTTCAGCATAATCTTTGAGAGCGTCTGTAAGCTGAAGATTTTTTCCCTTGACTACAAATTGCATAAAATGCCTCCGAGATATGAGGAATAGACACGCTTGCCGTGTATTTCAAGGCAATACTAACACAGTGCACCACTAGTGTCAAGAGCATAAAAACTCGCCCAAAAATTAAGATTTTTTAGTCTTTTTTTTTGCTTATTTCTTCGGTGTTTTTCTTAAAATATTCTGTATATAGGCAGTTTATTCGTCTTAATCTGTGATTTACGGCAGACTTAGTTAAAACCGGTGAAAATCTTTTACCTAAATTTTCAATACCGTCATGCGGATACTTTATTCGGGTTATCGCCATCAAATACAGACTTTCAGTCCAGAATGATTGATTTTCTAGACCTAACAAAGCCTTAATATTCGCTATGCACTGCTCTGCCGCACTTATTGATTTATTTATATTCGCTGTCTCAAAATTCACCTGACGATTTACCATAGAAACCAAATTACGCGCAGACATTAGCTCTGATACTTCTGCTGCCTTATCAAAAAGACCAACTAAATTCAAAAATCGCAAAATCCTGCGGCTGTTTTTCATGTAAAAACAAGTTAATCCGTTTGTGTCATAACTGCCAAACTTTAAATTCAATGCCCTGCTGACATACCTAAAGGCCGCACAGTTCCAACGACCCCTAACCCTAAACTCAAGATGATACCCCTGCTCAGGGTTCTGAATATAGCCGCAAGATATAAACATCCCTTGAATAAAAGCTATCAAGCAATGTTTGCGATTTTTTAGGATAGAGTTCTTACCCACCCGCTCAACAAATCTCTTACGCAACAAGAGCATATCAAGCCCTCTTACGTATATTTTTTTTCCTCTTAAAGTCAATTCGACCAAAGAATCTGACTTTAAACCCCTTATTATGCGAAAAAGCGGTCGCTTGATACGCCCCGAACATTTTGCAAACAATCGCAACCGACTTCCCTTTAAAAGTCCTGTTAAAAATGACTGAACACAACAAGACATCTTTAACAGCCCAACGGTTGTCAATAAATCATATTTTGTTCTTTTGTTATACACTGATCTTCCGTTTCACCTATCAACATCATCAAAACACCGGCCAAAGCTATGGGGTTATGCCTTAACATGTCTGACTCAGAAAGTAAATCGGTCGCAACAACCCGTATACCCATATCTTCAATCTTCTTAACCGTCGGAGGTACCCAAAACTGATTTTTGTATTCGTATTTCTGCATCAAAGGTTTCGCAGCGCGGCGCGAATTAACTATAACCACATCGATTTTTTTAAGACCGGTGTTCTCAAAAATGGCTAATACATGGTCAACTGCACTATAAGAGTCTGTTTCTCCATGCTGAGTCATAACATTGCAAATATATACAACTTTCGAATCAGAATTGTTTATGTGATCAACAACCCCGGGAACAAGCAAATTAGGAATGACACTGGTGTAAAGACTGCCGGGACCCAAAACTATCATATTCGCATCGTCAATGGCACTTAATGCCTCAAAGTTTGGGGCAGGTCTGTCAGGAAACAAACACATTTTTGTTATTCGCTTTTTTTCAAGACAAATTGCAGTTTCGCCTGTCATTGTTGTGCCGTCTTCAAAAGATGCCACAAGCTGAACATTGTCGTTTGTGACAGGTATAACATGACCTTTAATGGCCAAAATATTGCTGACTTCACGAACCGCACTGCTGAAATCGCCCAATATTCCTGTCATTGCTGCAATAAACAAATTGCCGAAGCTGTGACCTTCAATTTCTCCGCCTTCACCGAAACGATACTGAAAAAGTTTTGAAAGCATACTTTCTGAACGAGAAAGAGCTACTAAACAGTTGCGTATATCGCCAGGAGGCAAAATCTGCAATTCTTTTCTCAGACGACCCGATGAACCACCATCATCAGTAACAGTTACTATGGCTGTTAATTCAATAGGCAGCTCTTTTATACCTTTTAACAACGAACTTAATCCGGTTCCGCCACCCAAAGCAACAACCGAAAAAAGCTTTTCTGAAGAATGAGATCGCTTAAAAACAAACTCGCGAATCTTGGTAGAAATAGAATGGTCGCGTGTGTCAAGAAGGTTAAATGCTACTTTTAAACCTAACGAAAACCAATAATAACTAAATAAGAAAGCTGTTAATGCAGTGATGCCCAAGGCAATCGGATGAAAACTTTTTACAGTTTCTAAACCCGCCGGAAAAAGAATTATTGCGCTTAAAGCTGTTATTATTACACCGAAACACATCATAATCAAACCGATAATCAAAAAAAATACCCACCGGCGGGCCCTGATTTGATAGCTCAGTTTTCGGCGTAAATATAAAAACATTAAAACTCTCCGGCAACCTTAGCACGAAGTTTTTTCGAAAAATTCTCGGCACTCAAAATACCCATGCGCCTTAAATAAAAGTTCATGGCGGCCGTTTCTATTACAACTGCTAAATTGCGGCCCTCGCGAACCGGTATGGTAGTCGAAGGAATCTCAACTTTAAGCAAACGGGCAGTCTTTTGAAATATACCCAAACGGTCATATTCTTTTTGATCATCCCATTTCTCAAGATTAATTATCATATCAACCGATTTCTCATCAGCTGTGGCGGCAATACCAAAAAGAGATCTGATGTCAATTATGCCCAAACCCCTGATTTCCATGTGATGACGAATCATATCATCAGGAGAACCTAATATTTTTGAGTCGCTTATCTTCATAAGCTGAACAGCATCGTCTGCAACCAATCTATGCCCACGCTTAACCAGTTCTAGCGCGCACTCGCTTTTGCCTATTCCCGACGGACCCATTATTAAAATTCCAACACCGTATACTTCAACAAAAACTCCGTGAACACTTTTTCGAGGGGCAAAACGATTATGCAAATAACTCGAAAGCTGATAAACAAACTCTCCTGCCCTTACCGGAGTTCGAAGCAAAGAGATGTTTTTCTTTTCGCAAAGCTCAATCAAATCGTCAGAAACAAGCAAATCATCTGTGATTATTATGCAGGGAATATTGAAAAACAATAATTGGCGTAATCGTACCTTGCGAGTTTCGGCACTTTGTTCGCCTAAATAAGCCAACTCGGTACGACCCAACAAAATTACCCGTTCATACCCAAAATGTTCAAAAAAACCTGCTAACTCTAGTCCCGGTCTGTGAACCTCTGCCGAAATTATTTTACGGTCAAGGCCTTCCTTTCCGGCAAGAATTGTCAAATCTTGATCTTGAACGATTTCTCTAACCAATACTAAGGTCATTGCGACTGCCCTTTTCTATATTTTGAAGTTAATAAAATTACTACTCCGGATATTACAAATAATATAGATACTAACTGGCTTGAACTCATTCCAAAATAATCAAACGGATTAAGCCTTATAAATTCTACAAAAAATCTGGATATTCCAAACCAGGTTAAAAACAGTCCGAATCTGGCACCGGAACCAATATTCCATTTACCGAACATAAGTATCATAAGTAATATAAAAACCGATAAAGACTCATAAAGAGGAGTCGGATGAACACTTATGTCTACCGGCAAAGGTTTACCGGGGTTCATACTCATGTATAGTCGTGCAAGAGATTCGTTAGAAGAACTTAATGTAGAAACCACACCGTTAGGAAAAGACATGGCCCATGGCAAATCACAAGGAATACCATAACAACCGTCTCCGGCTGCGATACAACCTAAACGGCCGATACAATAACCAACGGCAAGCCCTGGGGCATACAAATCGGCAAGCTTAAAAAAGCCTTCTTCTGAACTGCGCACCCGCCACGCGCATAAAGCAAATGCCATAACATAGCCGCCCAGCACGCTGAACCCGGTTGTACTGAATATCATCGACATAGGATCTCTCATGAAATCCTTGAAATTTTCAAGAATAAACATTATTCGTGAGCCCACAAGGCCGCCAAATATTGCCAAGAAATGAAGATCCCATGCCAAGTTTATATCACTACCGTTTTTTTCAAATTGGCGATTAACCAATAAAAAACCGGTCAAGAAAGCTGTGGCTAACAAAATCCCGTAACTGCCTATTTTCAAGGAACCTATTTGAAATAATATTGGATACATGCGCTAAAAGTATCACAACCTCATAAAAGTTACA
Organism: Candidatus Rifleibacteriota bacterium; assembly: GCA_028689875.1. Lineage (GTDB taxonomy): Bacteria > Muiribacteriota > Ozemobacteria > Ozemobacterales > Ozemobacteraceae > MWDD01. The sequence continues at coordinate 14,838 of JAQVCG010000040.1, forward strand.
ATTATATTTCAACCCTTATTGCCAAAGATATAAGTATGAATTATTATTCCTCTATGAATCAAATTAAACCCAACAAATTTTTCTATATAAAAACCGCATTTTTAACTTTTTTACTTATTGTTTTAGCTTTGGCCCTTTTAAACCTTTACCCGGGCGGCCTAAGAAAAATGGTAGCCAGCACAGATAAATCAGCGGTCTTATATGAAGATTTTATTGGTTATTATTACCCGGCTTCCATAGGCATTTTCACAGACAACCCTATATTAGAAGGCTTCTTTTATACGCCCACCTGCGCACTGCTCATAAGCTGTCTGACAACGTCAGATATCCAAGAATCCTTACAATACTGGCATGCGTTCCAACTTCTAACCCTATTTTTACTTATTTTTGTCCCCGCCATTTATTTGGCTAAAAAAACACAAAAAATGTCTGCTTATTATCTTTACATAGCCATGATAATGCTCTCGTTTCCCGTGTATCACAACTTAAACTGGGGACAAATCAGCATATTCATCACTTTTTGCGCATTTTATTCAGTTTTTCTGTTTGAAAAAAAACACGAATGGCTTTCAGCTTTATTTTTAACAGTCGCAATTTTGTGTAAATACTACGCCGCTATTGTCTTAATTTATTATTTAGCCAAAAAACAATACAGGTATCTCACAAAAGTGCTTGTAATCTTAATTGTTTTAGGTCTGATATTACCAATATACATACTCGGCTTCGATAAAACTATTCTTATATTCAAGGCTGTATTTGACGAAATTTCTTATGCCTCTGACTGGGTCACTTACTCAATTAACTCCCACTACTTGCCAAACACAATTATTAGACTTACAGGCATAGAAGCCTCCGGCGCGGCACGCGGCATACTCTCTATTTTATCTTTGTCTATTTGTTTTGCATTCTTTTATAAATATTTTAAGCAAAAAAAAGACAACGACTTCTGCCCTGTTAGAGCTGCAGCAACATTTTTACTCATCCCCCTATTTTTCAACACTTCATGGCCGCATTATTTCGTTTATTTACCGTTCTTGATTGTTGCCACGTTCTTTAAAACAGACTCAAAAATAGCTAAAACAACGCTATTTATCGTTGCAATACTGCAAACTCCACTGATTTTTGCCGCCAAAAACTACGTTTTCTACGGTTTTTATGCATTTTTGCTCTGGGCAAATCTCTTAATTCTATTGCTGCACTTCAACGACAAAACTGTGCAAAGTTGAAATAGCGCTTAAAGCAAAATTAGAATCAACCAAAATTTCTAGTCTTATGCCAAAATGATTAACCTGCTTCACCCACTCACCCGCAGAGGCAGCAATCAGTTTTTGCACTAATGCCGCATCTTCGGCAAGTCCGCTGCCCACTACGCTTATCGCGGTTGTTTCGCTGTCTCGTTTCTTAAGCGTAATACTTTTTATGGGAATTAGACGATCGCCGTCCGGTCCTATAACGCTGCCTTCTTCTTTGGTGAAACTTGATCGAACATGAATTCTTATTTCCGATTCTTTTGCAGTAGATATAGCCCTCGGATGTAATATACCGTTTCCGGACTTTGCAAGCTCAAGCATTTCTGAATAATCCAAATGCCAAACCTTTGAAGCATCGGGCAATATTCGCGGATCAGCAGTATAAATTCCGTCTTCATCCGTATATTTTTCACAAACCTTCTGACCAAGTGAACGCGCCATGACAACAGCTGTCAAATCAGAGCCGCCCCTTCCTAAGGTAGTAAAATCTCCTTCTCGGGTAATACCCTGAAAACCGGCTACAACAGCAACATTCCCTTTATCACCGTTACGCAAAAATTTACACAGCTCTTGCTTGCGCCCAATATCAACAATATTATAATCTTCACCCTGTAATTCTGTATAAAGCCCTAAATTAAAAGCATTAAATGATTTAGCTTTTATACCCAAATCAGAAAGTGCGCATGCCATTAAAGAAGCACTTACTATTTCACCGGTAGCCATTACAGAATCTAATTCGCGCCTGGAGGCTTTTTGCGTTACACTGCCCACTAACGAAATTAAATCGTCGGTAGTGTCACCCATAGCAGAAACAACAACAACCATCGGATACCCTTTAAAGGCTTTTTTGGCTATTCTTGCGGCAGCCTTTTTTATACGCTCTGCCGAACCCATAGAAGACCCGCCATATTTCTGAATAAGGACTTCGCCGTTAGCAAACATAGTGATTATTGCCGTTACTGTTAACCACGATTGATATACCTAAAATATGACTTCACAGCTGCGTCTTTTATATTTGCCGAAATTTCTGAAACCAAATTGCTTAACAGCTTTCGGGTTGTGTTTTGAGCAACTGCAACCACAGTAAAATTACTGTTATCGTCTGAAGGCTCTGAAATTATCTTTACTTGTAAAAGATTTATTTTAAACTCGTCAAAACAGTGTAAAACTGAAGATAAAACTGAAGTTATGTTCTTTAAGTCAAAACGTATGTAAAAGTTATCTTCAAATTCGCCTAATTCGCTTTCATCTAGCAGACGCAAATCCTTTTTGCATGAAGATTCTGATAAATCATACAAATCGTATAACAAACCGTTAATGCAGCTGTCATTAGATGTGCCGGGACAACCGTAAACTTGAGATAAACCATCGTCTGTCTTCACATAAATAATTTCTGAACCGCCTCTTGCCTGCGCTAATAAATAAGCTTTCGGAATTAGGCACGGCTCAACAGAAGCGTTGAATTTTTCGCCGCTTTTTTCTGCAATTCCCAATAATCTTATGGAAAAACCAAGTTCATGCGCGATCTTTACGTCTTCAGAATCTATATTATTGATGCCTGCCGTATAGATACTCTCAAAAGGAAGTAATACTCCAAAAATTTCTGCCGTTTGTAGAATAAATCTGTTACGGGAAACTATCCCATGTAAATTCTTAAAAGGCTTTTCGTCAGAGATTTTTTCCCATTGAGATTCGTAAATAGCTTCTTCTAAACTCTTTTTGCCATATTCAACACGCGAAAGTATGTAACTTATAACCGCATCGTTCTGCACAAGCATTTTAACCGGTTTTGAAACCAAATGCTTCGCACATACTATTTTGTTGAAAGAAAAGGTGCTTCCGATTGCCCCGCTAAAAAAAGTTTCTTTGTGTTTGCCCTCGTAAAGCCTTGAAACTGCATATTCAGAGTCTGTGGTTATAACCTGACGATCAATTTTTTCAAGCTTTTTACCGTCGGCAAAATGTAATACTTTTTCTGCATAAGAATAGAATTCTTCATGCTCTAAGCTTCTCCAGGGCGCATCAACATTTTCTTTTCCTAATACAGGAAAAGTTATCATATCGCGCAAATCAAGCTCTATAAGCTTGCTTTGCAAATAATCGCGCCAGCGGGGCAAATTTATATAACCGATATTTTTCAATCAATGAACACCTACGCCCCGCGCATTTTCAACAGCTTCTGAAAATGCTTCTGAAAGAGTAGGATGCGGATGTATCAGCATTCCGTATTCTTCGCAGCTCAGTTTGAATCCGGCTAATATTGTTGCTTCGTTTATTATGTTGCCGGCTTCAGGGCCCCAAATAACAGCGCCTAAAAGTTTGTCGTCGGCAGAAAGAAGAACTTTAATCTGACCTTCGCCTTCACCCGCTGTAAGAGCTTTGCCGTTTGCTGAAAACATACTTCGGCCTATTTTATATTCTATGTTCAATTCTTTAAGTTTATCTTCGCTCATACCAACCCAAGCTATTTCGGGGTGGGTGTAAACACAAGAAGGAACCAAAGAATAATCAGCTTTTATTTTTTTGCTGTCATCGCATTCATTCCACTGATTTGATAAAATCATAGCATCATAACTTGCCTTATGAGCAAGCATCGGACCTTTTATAGCGTCTCCAAGAGCATATACGCCGGGTTCGCTGGTCTGATAATAATCGTCAACTTTTACTAAACCACGTTCTAATTCTAATTGAAGGTCGCTGCCTTCGCTAAAACTCATATTTACGCGGCGGCCAACAGAAATAAGAACTTTTTCAAAGTCTCTTTCTTTACCGTCTATTACAGCTTTTGCATGACCGTCTACTTCTGTAAGAGATTCAACTTTTTTGCCCGTTAATATCTCAATTCCGCCCTTTTTGAAAACAGGAGTCAAACGTTTTGCTACAGCACTGTCAAGACCGGTTAAAATCTGAGGCAGCATTTCAACTATACAAACTTTGCTTCCGAATTCGCAAAAAACTTGTCCCAACTCTGTTCCTATGACGCCGCCGCCGACTATAAGAAGGCTTTCAGGAACTTTATCAGCAATCAAAGCTTCGTTGCTGGTCCAAAAAATATTGCGGTTTGTTGGAAAAACCGGGGGAACAAATGGAATAGAACCAACACATAAGCAGATTTTATCAGCTGTTATGGCTGCTTCGTAACCGGAAACTTTTACGATTTTGTTTTTATTAAGTACAGCTTTTCCTTTAAAGATTGTTACACCTTTATTTTCAAGCAGTTTAATTATGCCCTGGCGAAGTTGCAGAGTTATATCGTTTTTGCGCTTTATAATTTTCTGCCAGTCAAAAGATGGATTTTCACAAGAAAGACCAAACTCAGAAGCGTTTTTAAGTGATCTGAAACTACCGGCCGATGCCAATAAAGATTTTGTGGGTATGCAGCCCCAATTTAAACAAGTTCCGCCTAATTCAGTTTCGCTGTCAACAATAGCAACTTTTTTGCCTTTTGAGGCTTCTCTTAAGGCTAAGGGGTAACCGCCCGGACCACCGCCGATAACTATAAGATCAAACTTTTCCATGATTGCTTTCCTTATTCTACGTGTATCAAAACAGCACCTTTTTCAATGGGCTGACCATTTTTACCAAGAATCGAAACTATTTTGCCGGCTTTGTCAGTTTGAATTTCATTCATCATTTTCATTGCTTCTATTATGCAAATGGTTTGCCCAACAGAAACCATGTCACCTTCTTTAACAAAAGGAGCAGCATTAGGAGATGGTGAAGAATAAAAAGTGCCGGCCATAGGAGCAACAACTTTTTTTAAATTAGGATTAACAGATTCTGCTGTATCTGCTGCAGTTTTTTGGGTATTATAACCGGAGACTGACGTTGAAACCGGTGTCGAATCAACAAAATTCACACTTTTTTGGGGTATAACCGGTTCAAGTGAAGTATGATAGATGACATCACCGTGTTTTCTTAGCTTCATGCTAAAAGCTTCTGTTTCAAGTTCTAATTCTGCCAGTTTGTTTTGCCCCATAAACTTGATAATTTCGGTTACTTCATCTACTATTTTGTTGTTTGTTTCTGTTTGCATGTTTTTGTTTGTTTCCTTAAAGAGTCTCACTGACTAATGGTAAATTTGTT
>JAQVCG010000125.1 GCA_028689875.1 Candidatus Rifleibacteriota bacterium
TCTATAACATTTAAAAATGCAGTAAAGCAATTACAAAATGGTATGGATTGGTCTGGAATGATTGAGAAAGCAAAGCAGAAAGGTATTGAAGTACCAGATAGCGTTGCACAAGGAATCCAGTCAGGACAATATGCAGTACCGACATCGGTTGAAGCGGTAAAAAACTTAGTCAGTTTTGAAAGTTTACAGGCAAAAGCACAAAGTGGCGGTATTCAGGTGCCAACAGCACTGGCCAATGGAATATCTTCTGGAAGCATGGCTCCCAAGGAAGCGGCCGCACAATTATCAAGAATGATTGAGTTTCAAGACGCAGTTACAAAGGCTGGGGTTGACGGTTCAAAAATACCGACAGAACTTGCACAAAGTGTTATTTCCGGGCAAACTCCTGTAAAAGAAGCAATGAACCAATTGGCTAATGGTCTAAAGGTTGACACAACGCAGAGTGCGACTATGTTTGACCCTATTGTGTCCAGCTCAAAATCAGCAGCAAGTAAAGTAAAGACTAGCACGAATGAGATAAAGAAAAATTCTAAAATACCAGCAACGGATAACTCAGGGGCTAGTAAGTCCTTTACTACAGTGTCTAATGCATCAAATACAGCTGCTAAAAAGGTAAAGACAAATGTAGACAACATCAAAAAGAACTCAAAGATTCCTGCCACAAACAATAGTAAAGATGCAACAGGAACTTATACAACTTATGTAAATACAATTGGGAAAGGTGCGGGAAAAGCAAAAGCAGCAACAAAGAAAGTGGCAGATAGTGCAGCGGCTGGATTTAACTCTGGTTCAGGTAAGGCGAAGTCTGCAGGTTCTAAGTTAACAACTTCTTTTGTTTCCGGAATCAAGGCGAAGAACTCCCAGGCAAAGTCAGCAGGAAAAAGTGTTGCCAACACAGCTAAGAGTGGTGCAAGTGGTCAGAAGTCTGGATTCGTTTCTGTTGGTAAGCAACTATCAGCTGGTATTGCTAGTGGAATATCGCAAAATTCAGGAGTCGTTGAAAGTGCAGCAAGGTCAGCAGTTGCAAAAGCAGTCGCCGCCGCAAAAGCAGAGGCGGGTATTAAATCTCCATCAAGGGTCTTTAAAAAAGAGGTCGGAGTTTATTTACCTGCAGGCATGGCAGTTGGAATCATAGAAAATACATCAGTCGTAGAGGAAGCATCTAGGGGGATGGCAAAAGCAAGCCTAGATGCCGCCACGGATGAATTGGACATACATTCGCCATCTAAGAAATTTAAAGATATTGTTGGAAAACAGATTCCAAGGGGGATTGCAAAAGGAGTTAGAGAAGCCCAAAGTGAACTGACGGCAGAAATGAGGAGTGTTGTTACCACAGCATTAAATGCGGCGAAAAGTGTTACGAAAAATGGTGGAAACTATTCTGAAATTGCGAGCAATTTAATAAGTGGCTTAAGTGATTCCCTTAATACCGCAAAAGAGCGTTCGTCTACAACTGTGAGTGAGATTATGAATGCACAGTATGATGCACAAGTAAAAGAAGATGAAAAGGCACAAGAAAAGCTACAAAAGAAAATTGATAAGACAAAGAATAAAAAGAAGAAGGCGAAACTTAAGAAACAGCTTTCATCTCTTAAAAAGTCAAATGCATCAAAGGAGAATCAGTTAAAAGTTGCAGGAGAAAAGGTAGCGAATGCATTTAATACTGCGTATGAAGCGGAAGCAAAAAGGCTTACTGATATTGCGAACAAACAGATACAAGAGTTGTCGGATACATATCAAGAAAAGTATAACGAGATTAAGCAACTGCGAGATAGCCTAACAGAAAAGCAACAATCTTGGGGCAACGTCTATGACCTAGATCAAAATATAAAGGATATTGAAAAATATCAGGCAAGTCTAAAGAATTTAGAGAAAAAGATTCCAGAATCCATGATGGAGAAAATTCTAGGAATGAATATGGATGAAGCAAGTGCCTATATGGCGTGGTTTGAGCATATGTCAGATGCAGAACAGAAAGCTTACATAGATAAATGGAACAAGCAGCAAAGTATGTCTCAAACATTCTCTAGTGGATTTTTTGCAGATGATTTTGCAAAAATTGAAAGTGAATACAATACGAAGCTTAAAAATGTTACGAATAATCTTACGAAAGAAATGAAAAAGGCAGGGGCTAACATAGCAAAAGGTCTTACCTCTGGGATGGAATCTGAAACTAGGAACATGACCAATGCTATGAAAAAGCTTTGCAATAACTTGATTAAGACTGCAAAGAAGCAATTGGGTATCAAATCTCCATCTCGTAAATTTGCTGAAATTGGTAAATATGACATCCAAGGAGCAGAAAAAGGTCATGAGAAAGAAGCGCCTAAACTTTATCGGCAAATGGATACAATTGGAGAAACAATGGCACAGCGTTTTGCAAAAGCAAATCTAGATGTTGATTCGCTTCAAAATCGTATGCAGGTAGCTAAAGCAGTTCAGTCTTCTAAGGCCGCAGCAAGCGTACAGCAAGTTGTGCATAAAAACACTTATAACAGTGAATCTAATCAACAAGTGGTTTACACAGGTCCGGAAAAGATTGAGGTTGTTACAGAAATTGATGGGCGTGAAGTTGCAAGAACAACTGCACCATATATGGATACAAGGCTATCAAGTCTTACGTTGCGAAAAATAAGAGGGGGTGTTTAGATGAAGAGAAAAGGAACATTAGGAGTTCTTATCGGAGATAAACATACGCTAAAAGATTGGAACCTTGGATGGGTGGCGATTAACCTTGGATTCCCAGAAGCAAAAACCTACGAACAAGATGTTCCTGGTACGGATGGGACACTGGATATAACAGAAGCTATAACACCTGATGTTAAATTCAAGAACCGAAACATTTCATTGGAATTTGAAACTCTTGACGAAGATTTCTGTGAATGGGGCATTTTAATATCTGATATTGCAAATTATATAGCTGGCAGAAGATTTAAAATTATATTAGATACAGACCCAGGATTCTATTATATTGGCAGGCTCAATATTGATGTAGAAAAAACAGAAAGAGCTAATGGAAAACTTGTGATATCAGGAGATGTTGACCCATATAAGTACGAGAGGTATTCTTCTCTTGATGATTGGTTATTTGATGATTTTAATTTCGAAAACGGAATTATAAGGGAATATAAGGACTTAGAAGTTAATGGGACTTATGAACTTTTCATAATTGGCCGAAGAAAAAGAATTATTCCAGTGATTGAGTGTAGTGCACCAATGTCTGTTGTATATAAAGGTGTAACATACTCTTTGCCAAAGGGTAAGAGCAAGGCATTTGATATATACCTTAACGATGGAGAGAATGTTCTTACATTCAAAGGGAAAGGAATCGTGAGCGTGGAGTATAGAGGGGGTAGTTTATAATGTATCGAGTTTTATGTGATAGTAAAGTTCTCCACGATGTTCGAGATGAAGAGTATCAGTTGATTTCCCCAAAGGTCTCTTTAGAACTTAATAAAACAGGTAATTTAGACTTTTCTATATTGTCAAACCATCCAAATGCAGACGTGATTGAAAAATTAAAATCTAGAATTGAGGTGTATGAGGATCATGAACTTTTGTACAAAGGACGTTCACTAACGGATGAAATAGATTTTCAAAATCTCGGGCAGGTTTCTTGTGAAGGGGAACTTGCTTTTTTATTAGATTCTGTGCAGCGACCGCATACATATGGGACCCAGTCTGTGGAAATCGGAAAGGCAGATACGAATGTTACGATATTTAAACGATTGATAGATGAGCATAATGCACAAGTGGGAGATGACAAGAAGTTTACCATAGGAACTGTTGACATTGATTCTGTGTCAATTAGTTCTCTGGCCACAAACTATGAAAAGACTTGGGATTTTATAAGCTCAAATTTTTTAGATAAGTATGAAGGGTATCTAAGAGTAAGGCATGAAAACAGTGTTCGATATCTCGACTATGTAAAGCAATACGGAAAGATAAGCAATCAAACGATTCGCTTTGGAGAGAATTTGCTTGATTTAAAAAAGTACACAAAAGCCGAAGAACTAAAAACAGCCATTATTCCAGTTGGTGCAAATGGAATAACAATTAAGACAGCAAATGGTCATGATGGAACGGACTATGTTTATAGTCAGCCAGCAGTAGACCTTTATGGATGGATTTATGAAAAAGTAGATTTTTCAGACGTAACAAGCCCAGACAC